>JALTAS010000049.1 GCA_027058925.1 Persephonella sp. | reverse complement strand
CTTTTATACTCGGTTATATCAGACTCTTTTGCAAGTTTCCCATACTGAATATCAAGCTCATAAAGTGTTTCTGAATGTTCTGAAACAAAAGAAACAGGAATAACAGATAGCTTTTTTATTCCTTCCTTTCCCAACCTTTTTATCTCTTCATCTGTAAAGGGGTCAAGCCATTTTACAGGGCTTACTCTGGACTGGTAGGCGATAGAGTGTCTGTTTTCTGGAAAATGTTTCATTATTAGCTTTACTGTTTCTTCTATCTGGTCTTTGTATGGATCTCCTTCCTTTATCAGTTTTTCTGGAAGGGAATGGGCTGAGAAAAGAAAATAAAAGTCTTTGTAGCTCTCTCCAATATCCTGTTTAATCTTTTCAACCCATGCTTTTATAAACAGAGGGTGATTGTGATAGGAGTTTATTCTTGCCACTGGAATGTTGATGCCCTTTTTTTTGTATACTCTTTCAAACTCCTTAAATGATGATCCTGTTGTGGTTCTGCTGTAGTGGGGATACAAGGGAAGAAGTATGACCTTCTGGACTTTTTCCTTCAATAACTTTTCTACAGCTTCCTCAATAAAAGGGTGCCAGTATCTCATTCCTACAGCGACAATAAAATCTTCTCCCAGTATTTTTTGAAGTTTCTCTGCCTGCTGAAATGTCTGCTCTTTCTGTGGAGATTTTCCTCCCATCTTGATGTAGTACTCTTTTGTTTTTTCTGCTCTTGTTTTGGCTATCAGCCAGGCCACAGGTTTCTGGATAAGCCTTGGTATTCTTATGATCTCATGATCTGAAAAAAGGTTGAAAAGGAAAGGTCTTATAGATTCAAGGCTGTCAGGACCTCCCATATTCATCAAAATAACGCCAATTTTTGCCATAACACTCCTGCTGTTTTATCATTTTTTATAATTCTATCAAAATATATTCACAGGCGGGGAAAATGCTATCAAAAGAGGAAAAAAATTTTATTGAAAGCAGGGTTAAAATACAGAAGATCGCAACCCCATTTATCATCTTTTTTATATTTTTATGGGTTTGCATTTATATTGTGGTTATCTTTAACTACCCTTTTCTGGTAAAAATTGAAAAAGAAGCTGATTTTCCTGAAAAATTACTTCCTGTCTTTTTCAATCTTTTTATGGTTGTTCTTCTTGTTATGTATCTGTTTATGCTGGTTTCATTAAAGGTAGAAAGGGAATACATTCAGATTATAAAAAAATTAAAAGAAAGGGGAAACCCCTAAAATGGGACTTACCCTTTCCAAAGAGTGAGGCTTAATCTTCACAGAAAGGTCTGAGATATTTTGCTCTGTGGGGATGTCTCAGTTTCCTGAGAGCTTTTGCCTCTATCTGTCTGATTCTTTCCCTTGTTACTCCGAATTTTTTGCCCACCTGTTCAAGTGTATATTCTGTATCATCTTCAAGACCAAATCTGTATCTGAGAACCTGTTCTTCCCTTTCTGAAAGTGTTGATAGGACTTCTTCAAGCTGTTGCCTGAGAGCCTGTCTGAGAACATGCTGTTCAGGGGACAGAACTGTCTTGTCCTCTATAAAGTCTCCAAGATGTGATTCATCATCATCACCGATGGGCGTCTCAAGGGATATAGGTTCCTGCGATGTTCTGAGGATCTTTCTTACCTTTTCGGCAGGCATACCAACTTTTTTTGCTATCTCTTCAGGCGTTGGCTCCCTTCCAAGCTCCTGAACCATTGATCTTGCAACTCTCACAAGCTTGTTGATGGTCTCTATCATATGGACAGGAATTCTTATCGTCCTTGCCTGATCTGCTATCGCCCTTGTTATCGCCTGTCTGATCCACCAGGTTGCGTATGTTGAGAATTTGTAGCCTTTTTTGTAATCAAACTTATCAACAGCTTTCATAAGACCTATGTTTCCTTCCTGAATAAGGTCAAGAAACTGTAGTCCTCTGTTGGTGTATTTCTTTGCTATTGACACAACAAGTCTGAGGTTTGACTGGACTATCTTCTGTTTCGTTTCATTGACTTCTTTTCTGCCTTCCTGAATTATGTTTATAACGTGATCAAACTCTGTTGGAACTGTTCCTATTTTTTCTTTCAGTTCCTCAACCTCTTCCATCAGTCTTAGTGTTTCTGTTCTGAGTATCTCAAATCTTCCAAATGAAAGACCGTTTTCCTCAATTCTTTTCAGGATATCAGGATCGTTATAATCACCTTTCAGCAGTCTGTCTATATCCGGATCTATCTTTTTCAGTTTTTTAATTCTTTTATTTAGATCTTTTTCTTTTCTCTTCAGTCTCATGTACAGATCTTTCAGCTCATCAGCTATCTTATCAAGCTTTGTGAATTTTATATTCAGGCTTTTTATAAACCTGTTTACTTTAGCGTGCTTCTGTATAAACTCCTTTTTAAGCTCTTCATTTTCAGGATCGTTTATTATTGCCTGCTCAAGATCTCTAAGCTCCCTGTACATCTCGGCAAGTTTAAGACCTTTTGCTATAAACTCCTGTGTTAAACTATCCATTACCTCAATCTCATCTGTTTCCTCATCCATATCGTTGTTTGTATCAATATTTATCAGATCCTTTACCTTCATTTTTCCGTCTGCTATTTTTGCCCATTCGTCAAGAAGTCTTTCAGCAAGGAAAGATGTTCTCAGCAAGCCTCTGAATACTTTCTTTCTTGCCCTCTCTATCTCTTTAGCGAGCATTATTTCTTCCTGTCTCGTCAGGAGAGGAATCTTACCCATCTCTTTCAGGTACAGCTTCACAGGATCATCTGTTTTTGACCATGCATCATCTGAAAGGTTTATACCGAGGTGTTCACTTTCACCCGAAAACTCTTCAGGTTTACCTTCTTCAACAACATCGATATTTAACTCATTCAGATACTCAATGAGCTGTTCAAGCTCATCTTCAGAAAGGAGGAGATCTTCATCAATAGTTTCTGAAAGCTCCTGATAGGTGACATAACCTTTCTCTTTAGCAAGGATGATGAGCTTCTGAACATCATCTCTTTCGTGCATCATCATTTTTTCTTATTTCCTCCTGTATACAAAGATTTTTTATTCAGAAAGATCTTTTTGATTGTTAAGTCGTCTACTGACGAAATTAGTGATGCTTCCAGCTCATTTTGTTGTCTGATCCAGTTTTTGTGCATCACATTAAGTGCGTTAATGACAGCCTCCGGCTGTGAAGGAATGTCAAGTTTTCTTATGTTTTCCAACTCCTCTGTATCTCCACTTTCTAAAATTTCATTCAAAAGATACAAAAAGTAGGCAGAACCACTTATTTTATCAAAATCATTAAATGTTCTCAATATTTCCTCTCTGTGTTCCAAAAGTCCTTTTAGAACCATCTTTTCTGTGTAAAAAAGGCTGTCAACATTCAGTTCTTCAGTTTCAGGTAATAAGTCATTTCTATTTTCAACCTGAAACATATCTACAGGAATTCCTGTTCTGTCTGACAGCTCTTTCAGATACAAACCCTGCACATGTTTATCAGGTATATAAGATAAAATGTCCAGATATAAATCTATGATCTCTTTTCTTTTTTTCAATTCTTTTGTTTTTTTTATCCTTTCAAGAAGAAAATAGAGAAAATCCTGTGCTTTCTTAAGGTATTTTTCAACCTCCCTAAAACCTTTTTTTGCAAGATCATCAGGATCAAGACCTTTCTGAAGTGGACAGTAAAGTACATCTATCCTGTAGGGCAGGAGGATCTTAGCTGCTTTTATCACAGCCTTTTTTCCTGCAGGATCAGAGTCAAACATAAGAATTGCTTTTTTTACAAATTTTGAGAGTAATTTTCCGTGATGTTGGGTCATTGCTGTGCCAAGAGTTGCAACCACATTTTTTATACCTATCTGATAAAGTGAGATCAGATCAAGGTATCCTTCAACCACTATCACTTCCTTTTTTTCTCTTATAA
Source organism: Persephonella sp. (assembly GCA_027058925.1). Classification (GTDB taxonomy): domain Bacteria; phylum Aquificota; class Aquificia; order Aquificales; family Hydrogenothermaceae; genus Persephonella_A. Next base: position 919 of record JALTAS010000049.1, on the reverse strand, counting down.
AATCTCTTCCTTCATACAGACCGTAAAGGATTTTTCCTTTTGAGTAAATCTCTGTTTCAGGGGAGTTTATATATTTAGGCTGTTTTCCTTCCTCTATTACCCTTCCACCAAAAGCTACAGTTCTTCCCCTGTGGTCTTTTATCGGGAAGATTATTCTTCCTGCAAATTTGTCTCTCAAGGCTCCATTTTCTTTCACAGTTATAAGGCCTATCTTTTTTAACTGCTGCTGTGATATACCTTCCTTCTGACAGAAGGAAAGAAGCTCATCTGTCTGGTAAGGAGAAAAGCCAATATCAAAGGCATCAACCACATTTGGTAAAAGGCCTCTTTTTTTGATGTACTCTCTGGCCTCACCTGTTTTTTTAAGTTGATTCTTGTAAAAATCTTTTATTTTTTCTGCAACCTTTATAAGCTCATTTTTTTCCTTTTGCTCTTCCTGATCTTTTGTGTATTTGACATTTATGTTGTATTTCTGTGCAAGTTTTAAGACAGCCTCTCCAAATGATATACCTTCATATTCCATCAGAAATGTCACTGCAGAACCACTTTTTCCACACCCAAAACATTTGAATATATTTTTCTGGGGGGAAACCATAAATGATGGGGTTTTTTCCGAATGAAAAGGACAGAGAGCCTTGTAATTTGATCCAGCCTTTTGAAGATCAATGTACTCAGATATAACATCGTAAACATTTGCAACTCTGAGGACTTCCTCTACCGTCTCCTGACTTATAGCCATTTAATCTCCTCTTTTTTGTATAGATATAAAATTTAAACAAAATTTTGATTAAAGCAATCTGTCTGTAAAAAAGTTAAAATATATGGTAAAAGCAAAAAGGAGCGCAAATTGAACCTGTCTGTTCATATAGTTCCTGAAAATAAGAATGTTTATAAGATTATTTTTCCTGATCCTTTTACT
>JALTAS010000048.1 GCA_027058925.1 Persephonella sp. | reverse complement strand
TTTCTGTTTGTCAGGATGTTTAGTTATAGGGCTGTTTTAATGGTACGGAATTTGCTTAAAAATGTGAAAGATTAAAATAATGGAGTTATGGTTATGTTTTGTATAAACCAGAGAACAATAAAAAAAGAGATAATGATAAAAGGAATAGGGCTTCATTCAGGCCAGCCTGTTAATATGAGGTTGATCCCTGCTGATCCAAATGAAGGTATTAATTTTGTAAGGAAGGGAGAGATCATTCCTGCCGTTATTGATTATGCAACAGGATTTGAGTTTTCAACAACCCTTTCAAAAGGAGATCTAAAGGTTGGAACTGTTGAGCATTTGATGTCTGCTCTTTTTTTTACAGGTATTGACAACATTTATATTGAGATAGATGCTGAAGAGGTTCCTATACTTGATGGCAGTGCGATAGAGTTTGTTGAAAAAATAAAGCAGGCAGGAATACAGATTTTGAATGAGGAAAAGATATATGCTGTTTTGAAAAAAGAGGTTATTGTCTATGAAAACGGCAAGTTCATAAAGGGAAAACCTTCAGATACATTTACTGCCACATACCATGCCCATTATAACAACAGGATAATAGGTAACAGAAAATACACATATTCCCATCTTAAAGCAGATTTTGAAAATGTGGCAAAAGCGAGAACTTACTGTTTTCTTGAAGAGGTTGAGATGCTTCAAAAGATGGGTCTTGCAAAAGGTGGCTCACTTGACAATGCTGTTGTTTTTGAAGGGGATTCTGTCTTGAATCCTGAGGGTCTCAGATTTGATGATGAGCCTGTTAAGCACAAAGTTCTTGATCTTATAGGTGATCTTTATCTTCTTGGTTTTCCGTTAATAGGAGATGTTTATTCTTATAAGGGAGGACATAGGTTAAACGCCGCTTTTGTAAGAAAAATTATTGATGAAAAAGCTTTTGATCTGAAGTATCCTTCCCAGATCGGTTTTAAGAATCACGGCAGTTTAGTTGCTTGAGTTTTTTAATTACCTGTTCAAGTGTAAATTTTTCAGGAATTATGTCAGGGCTTATTCCCCTCTTTATCAAAGCTTGTGCTGTTGTTGTTCCTATCACTGCTATCTTTGTTTTTTTCAGAAGATCTTCCCATTTATCAGGGAATATACTGATGAAGTTTTCAAATGTTGATGGGCTTGTGAATATCACACCAAAGATATTCCCTTTTTCAAGCTCTTTTTTTATCTGATCTTTATTTTCCGGTATGTTGGGAACTGTTTTATAAACAGGAACAGACTTTATGTAAAGATATCCATTTAGTTTTTCAATGAGGGTGTTTAATCCTTCAAGAGGTCTTACAACAACAGCTTTTTTTCCTTGGAAATCTTTTTTTGATTTTATCAGTTTTACAACACCTTCTGCTGAAAAGATCTCAGGTGTGAGAACATTTTTTATTCCCTTTTTTTCAAGAGCTTTTTTTGTTTTTTCACCTGTTGCGATAACTTTTTTTCCTTCAAGATGATCTTTTTTTATCTCAAGGAATAAAAAATTTACAGCATTCTGGCTTGAGAATATAACAATGTCAGCTTCTATAACATCTTTCTTATCAAAATTTACCTTCTCAAACTTTATGGTCGGGAATAAAACAGGTTCAAAGCCTTCTTTTTTTAAAATCTGTGCTGTTTTTTTTCCTTGATTTTCCTCTCTTGTTATCAAAACTTTTTTCATCCTTCACCACCTGATGGAAGAAAGAAAACATAATCTGAATCTTTGAGAATAAAATCATCTGTTGGATTTATTATAGTTTCTCCTTCCCTTTCAACAGCTATAGGAAGGTATTTATGCTGTCTTGCAAAATACAGAAGACTTCCAAATGTCTCAAATTTTCCTATATCAGAAACCTTTACCTTCTGGAATCCCCTTTCTTTATCAACAAGAGATTTCATAAGCATTGTTGCTCCAGGATTCATTATACTTGAAAACATTATTTTACCTATTATCTGGCCGTGAATTATTATCTCTTTTATGTTAATTCTTTTTGTGAAAATATCAGCATCTTCATCTAAGAGAACCTCAACATATATGTTTGCTTCAGGATTTAGGTTTTTTACAAGCATTGCTGCAAGAGCTGTTCTTGCATCAATATTTCTTTCTGAAAGACCTTCTTCCCTTTCTGCAACAATAACAACATGTTCTGCTTTATCTATACCAACCTCAAGTAGAATATGCTCATGAATAAAATCTCCTCTCTTATAAAAGATATCCCTTGGAAGTTCTATCTCAAACTCTTTCTTTGGAACATTTGTGACTATAACAACAGGCTTTTCTTTGTCTATTTTCTGGCTTATGATCTGTTCAACAATCTCTTCTGCTGTTTCATTCCATCCGCATATAACGATATGTTTTTCTAATTTTTCCATCTTTAACTCCCCTTCTTTTAGTACAAGTAATCTGTTTACGAGGGCTGCTGAAAAAGCACCGGTCATGGTAGCTACTATGACGACCCCTCCCACTATCATAAATGTTGTTATTAATCTTCCAACATCTGAAATTGGATGTATATCACCAAATCCAACTGTTGAGATCGTTACTACTCCCCAGTAAATAGCGTGCCACATTGATCTGAACATCTCTTGATTTCCATAATGGTACTCAACTATGTATACTATCTGGGAGAATGTTGATACCCACAGGAACAGAAGCGTAAAAATTATTCCAAACAGGTAGCTTTCCTCTTTCAATGCTCCGAATATACTTTTTAGCGCTGTTCCGTATCTGACCACTTTCAGTATTCTTAAAATCCTGATAATCCTTATCGCTCTTAAAGGTCTGATTATTGGAAGTATAGCAAGAAGGTCAATTATTGCGTAAGGAGTCTTCATCCATCTAAGTTTTGGTCTAAATCCTTCCTTTATCCCGCACCACAGCTTATTAATTGATCCTCTGCATTCTGAAGAGCTGTATCCTTTTTTAAAATCCTGTGAAAAATCTGATATTGACCACCATCTTAGAACATACTCAACTACAAAGAACCATAAAACTACCTCCTCATAATCATCAAGAAACAGCTTTAAATCGGGAGGTATTTTTATCTCAAGGTTAAGAAGCTCAATAAAGATGCCAATTGTTGATGTTATTATCAGAAAAAGAGCTAAAACATTGTAAAGCTGGTTGTAAATGCTGTTTTCATTTTCAAGTATGTTATAAACCCAGATTTTCAGTGTTCTAAATCTTCTTCTTGGGATTATATTTCTTTTTTTGTTAATCAGATCCAATTTAAACCCTGTGTCTGTTTAATATTTTTCTTATTTAATAAAATCATCAAAAATCTGTCAATTCCAAGAGAAGCTCCTGAACATTCAGGCATATCCTTAACAGCTTCTAAAAGATCGTAATCTAAAGGATATTCAAAACCATTTTTTTGCTTTTCGGCTTTATCTTTTTCAAGCCTTACCTTTAACTGAACAGGATCTGTCAGTTCCTGATATCCATTAACGATCTCAACCCCGTTTATGTAGGCCTCAAATCTTTTTCCTTTTCCATCAATTATTTTAGAAAGGGCAGAAAACTCAGGTGGATAATCGTATATGAATGTTGGTTTTTCTTTTCCAAGATTTGGTTCAACATAAAAGGAGTATATTGTGTAAAAGTTTGTTTCGTACTCCTCAGATTTGAGATTGTTATGTTTAATTCTGGATTTTTTTAAAAATTCGTACATCTTTTCTTTTTGATCTGGATAAATACCTGTATATCTGTAAAAAGCTTCTTCAACGGTTATTTTTTCCCAATCGGTAAGGTCGTAACTTTTTCCTCTAAATAGTATAGATGTTTTACCAAACAGTTCCTGAGAAGCTTCAACAAATATATTTTTTGTGTCTTCCATCAGCATATCAAGATCAAAACCTACCCTGTACCACTCAAGCATCATAAACTCTACTGTGTGAAGTTTTGAGCCTTCAAAATTTCTGAATACATGACATATCTGGTATATATCTTTTTTCAGTCTTGAGAGTATCTTTTTCATGCTGTACTCAGGAGAGGTGTGTAGGTATGCTTTCAACTTTTTTCCATCAGATTTTTCAATATTGATCTCAACAGGGTATATATTTGGATCAAGGTTTGGATAAAGGCTTATGTAAGGGGTAAAAACCTCAACAGCTCCTGTTTTTTCAAAATATTCTCTTATTTTTTTAATGACCAATTCTTTTTTTCTAAACAGATCAATCAATGATCGCTTCATCAATAACCTTTCTTTTTTTCTTCTTTTTCTTTTTAGGTATTATAAGGTTTGACAGGTTTGGTGCAAACTGGGCTAAAAGTATTCCAATAAATGACATTGAAAGCACATATATTCCTATGAAAGGAACCATTAAAGCAGGAGAAAATTTTGACATCACAATGGAAAACTCACCTCTATTGATTATGGAAAAACCTGTTTCAAGAGCTTTTCTTTTAGAAAGTCCGTAAATCAGACCTCCTAAAAAACCTGTTATGAATTTTCCTAATATGGAGATGATGATCATAAGTATTAGAGCTGTGATCATCTTTTGTGTAAACTCTCCTCCAAACTGAATTCCTGCTCCAAAAAGGAAGAAAAATATGGCAACAGCAAGGTCTCTGATTGTAAACATAACCTTTTCAATATCGTGAGATTTTCCTGATTCAGATACGATCATACCCATTAGAAATGCTCCTAAAGCTTCTGAAAGCCCTAAAAACTGTGTAAATCCTGCAAAAAATATCAGGCCGCCAAGTGAAAACAGGGTGAATATATCCTCATCTATAAATTTGTCTATGAACCAGGCTATTTTGTTTTTAAAATAGTGAGCAATTAATATGGAAAAAGTGAAAACGGCTGCTATTTTTAGGAA
>JALTAS010000047.1 GCA_027058925.1 Persephonella sp. | reverse complement strand
CGTTTTTAATCAGGTTCTTCAGTTATCAAAATATGATTACTTTAAGCTTTTAGCAAAAGAAAATCTATAGGAGGAATAGATGGAAAAAAAAGAAAAGATATATGAAGGAAAAGCAAAAATAATATATGCAACAGATCAACCAGACAAAGTGATAGCATACTTTAAAGATTCTGCAACTGCGTTTGATGCCGTCAAAAAAGCAACCATTAAAGGAAAAGGTATTCTGAACAACACAATATCCTCTTTTTTCTTCCAGCTTCTTGGCGAAAAAGGAATCCCAACCCATTTTATAAAAAAGCTGTCCGACAGAGAGATGCTTATATACAAAGTACAGATCATACCTGTTGAGGTTGTTGTCAGAAACATGGCTGCTGGAAGTATCGTTAGAAGGCTTGGTATTCCCGAAAAAACAAAGTTTGAACCTCCTCTAATTGAGTTTTATCTAAAAAATGATGAACTTCACGACCCTATAATATGTGAACAGCACATATACGCGATGGATCTGGCAAAACCTGAAGAAGTTCATAAGATGAAAGAGATAGCCCTCAAAGTTAATGAAATAATAAAAGAATTTATGGAAAAACAGGGAGTTATTCTTGTTGATTTCAAGCTTGAGTTTGGCAGAAAAGATTGTCAGATAGTTCTTGCAGATGAGATATCCCCTGATACATGCAGGTTCTGGGATGCAAAAACAGGAGAAAGCCTTGATAAAGACAGGTTCAGATTTGATCTTGGTGATCTTATTGAGGGATACAGGAAGATACTGGAAAAGATAGAAAAAAAGGGGGAATAATATGTACAAAATAAGAAAGGCTGTTATACCTGTTGCAGGATTCGGGACTAGGTTTTTGCCTGCAACAAAAGCAACACCAAAAGAGATGATGCCGATAGTTGATAAACCAATAATTCAGTATATAGTTGAGGAGGCTGTTGCCTCTGGAATAGATACAATAATATTCGTAACCGGAAGGCACAAAAGGGCTATTGAGGATCATTTTGATTATGCACCAGATCTTGAAGAAGCCCTTGAAAGAGCAGGGAAGGAAGAGCTTGTAAATCTGGTTAGGGAAGTTTCAAATCTTGCAAACTTCATTTATATAAGGCAAAAAGAACAGCTTGGTCTTGGGCATGCCATACTGACAGCAGAACCTGCGATAGGGAATGAGCCTTTTGCTGTACTGCTTGGAGACGAATTAATCATAAATAATGAATACCCCGGATTAAGACAGCTTATAGATGTTTATAAAAAGTTTGGAAAGTCTGTTATAGGAACAACTGAGGTTCCTAAAGAAGAGACCTACAAATACGGCATAGTTGAGGGAACTTTTATAGAGGATAACATAAGGCTTGTTAACTATCTTGTTGAAAAGCCCGAACCAGAAGAAGCCCCTTCAACATCAGCAATAATAGGAAGATATGTTCTTACTCCAAACATATTTGGAGCTTTAAGAAGAACACCTTTCGGGAAAGGTGGAGAGCTTCAGCTCACAGATGCATTAATGACTCTGAGAAAAGAAGAGGTCATATACTCAAAAGATATTGAAGGTTTGAGGCATGATACAGGAAACAAAATAGGTTACATTAAAGCCATAATAGATTTTGCCCTTGAAAGAGAAGATACAAAAGATTTTGTAAAAGAGCTAATACAACAAAAGGCAAAAGAGCTTGAAGGATAAGTATTTCAAAACAAAGAAAAAATTTGGACAGCATCTTTTAATAGCACCAGGAGTGATCCAAAAAATAGTAGATGAGTTAGATATAAAACCTGAGGATATAATTGTTGAGATAGGTGTAGGAACAGGCCAGCTAACAGAAGAGATACTGAGAAGAAAACCAGAAAAGCTATACGGGATAGAGATAGATCCTGAAGCATATCCTGTAATTAAGGAAAGATTTTCAGAATACAAAAACTTCAAGCTTGTTAAAAAAGACTTTTTTGAGGTTAATCTTTTTGATATTTCAGAAGGAAAAAAGATAAAAGTTGCTGGAAACCTTCCGTATAATGTTGCCTCCCTAATACTTGTTAATATGCCATTTTATCTGGAAATTATTGAGATGTGCATTTTTATGTTGCAGAAAGAAGTTGCCCTGAAGCTGATTGCCAGACCAAAAACAAAGCAGTATACATTTTTGAGTGTGTTTTTGAGAACATATTTTGATATTGAGTATGTGATGAGCGTTCCTGCAAGATTTTTCAAACCTCCCCCAAAGGTAACATCTGCAGTTGTAAAAATGTTTCCCAGGAAAAACATTCCTGATTTTGATAAAAAAGGTTACAAAAATTTTGTTTCATCTCTTTTCAGCTCACGAAGAAAGATGCTAAGGAGCAAAATTGATTCTGAAATATTAAAAAAAGCAAACATATCTCCTGAAAAAAGGGCTGAAGAGCTTGAGGTTGAAGATTTTATAAATCTTTATTCACAGTACCTTCTTAGCAAAAAGGATAGCAAAAATCAGAACAGCTGAGTTTAATGCAAATCTAAAAGGTTTCTGTGGAAGATAAGGAGAGATAAAAGCTCCTAAAACAACGCCAATTATTCCTCCCTGAAGAAGATAAAAAAGTATTCCTTTGTCTACTCCGCCAAGAGAATAATGGATGCTTCCTGCAAAAAGGCTCAAAACAAAGCCGTGGACGATATCCGTACCAACGATTTTTGAAGGATTCATAGGACACAGGGCAAGCAGGATTGAGGCAACAATAATACCTGCACCGATTGATGTAAATCCTATATCAAAACCAACAACAAAACCGATAATAGGAATAACAATAGGCTTTGTTCTTATATCAAAGTTTATTATCTTTTCATTCTTTGTAAACATTCTGTAATAAGAAAAACAGCAGGAAGCAAAGATCATAAATAGTATAAAAGAAGGGATCACTTTTGATGCCACAGAAGGGTTTAGCTCAAAAAGATAGTGAAATGAGTAACTTCCAAGGAGAGCTCCAGGTATGCTTCCTGCTGCCAGTAAGGTGGCAAGCCTTATGCAAACAAGTCCTCTTTTAATATAAACGAGTGATGCAAAAACCTTGGTGATAGCTGAAAAAAGGAGGCTGGTTCCCACCGCAGTTGCGATAGGAACCCCCATGAGCAGAGTAAGGGCAGGTGTTGTTAACATTCCTCCTCCCACTCCAGAAATCCCTATAATCAAGCCTAATATTCCACCTAAAATTGCAAGATCCATTTATTCTTTCTCTGTAAATGTGTGTAATCCACATTCTAATTTTCCTTTCCCAGCCCATCTGCCGGCTCTTTCGTCCTCCCCTTCCAACACAGGCCTTGTGCATGGGGCACAGCCAATACTGAGATAGTTCTGGTCATAGAGAGGATTGTAAGGAAGTTTATTTTCTTCAACATAGCTCCACACATCTTTCCTCGTCCAGTCTGCTATAGGGTTAACCTTAAGAATCAGCTTTCCATCCGGGAGCCTGTGTGTTTCAAGCTTTCCAATATTTGCTCTTGTTGGAGACTGATCCCTTCTCATTCCTGTAATCCATACATCAAGATCTTTTAAAACCCTTTTTAAAGGCTCTATCTTTCTTATCTCACAGCATTTATCAGGATCCTTCTCATACAGCTTTTCTCCGTATATTCTGTCCTGCTCTTCAACTGATATAAGAGGTTTAATAATCTTTAGATTCAGATCCCATTCCTTCTTTAGCTTCTCAACAAGCTGGTAAGTTTCTGGAAAGTGGTAATCTGTATCAATAAAAATAATGAGGGCATCAGGTTTTATCTGTTTTATCATATGGATTATTGATACATCATCTGCACTGAATGAAGATGTAAAACCAACATTTTTAAAGTTTTCAAAAACCCATTTCAAGAGATCCTGCGCAGGCAGGTTTTCAAAGTGATCGCTCTTTTCCTTCACAAACTCTTTTGTAAACATACTCTCCTCCTTAAAGTTCATATATATTTTTGTAATTCAGGTATTCTGAGTATCTCTGGATGTTTTTTAAAACCTGCAGGTAATCATACTTTTTAAAAAGTTCTTCAGACAGTTCAAATCCTTCTTTTAGGTCATTCACAACACCTTTAAGATATAAAAGAAGTCCGCTGTTTAAATGAAGCAGTGGTTCATACTCAGGTATTTTCTTATCTAAGAGATCTTTTATAAAGCTAACATGCTCAGAAAGATCAAGTTTTTTGTACAGAAAATCTTTTCCTTTAAAAACAGATATATCAATCTCTATTATCTCTTCCTTATCCCCAAAAATATATACATTTGTTGAAGATGTTATATCAGGGAATCCTTCTCTGTCTTCAATCAAAGCAAATCTTCTGTACCTTTCTTTTAAGAGATCCCTGTAGAACAAAAGCTGTCTATTGTTTTTCACTCCACCTACAGCATACTCTGAAGAAAGGGGATTAAGGTATTTTTCAACATGACAGAAAACATCATTTATATTCAGATCTATTCTAATATGGTTGATTGATGATAGCTGAGGCAGAAAAAGTTTTCTGTTAAAAAATCCAATATTCAGGTTTTTCAGTATGTTGTAGCTGTCTTCATTTGACACGGTTGATATATCCAGATAATCAAAAATATCCTTGGTTGTAGGCAATGGCAGATTTTCTCCGTGAAAAACAGTTTTTATCTCGCTTCTTGGAAGCAGTGAGAGAATGATTCCTGAAGCAATCAAAAAGTATGGAGAAAAGTTTTTTCTCCTGTAAGGATAGGCAATCTCTATTGAGTTTTCATCCTTAAAAGGTATTTTTTTATACCCATCCAGAACATTTAAAGCCGCTTTGTAAGATTTTGGGGATTTATTATGCTTTAAACATACAAGAGCGGCAGCGATCTTTATATCAGAATAGCTTCCTTCTAATATATTCCTTACCATTCCAGAAGTTCCGGAGCAAAGCTTCCCGTTTCCTTTCCTTTTTCTCAGCTTAAAAAATATCTTTTCCATAACAGGTCCTCCAGTGAGGTTTCTGTATTTCCTTAAAGCAAACAGCGTGCCATTTTTATAAGTTGTTGAAAAATAGATAAAATCTAAAAACAAAGCTGGCAGTCTGGTCAAAAAATAAACATCTGAAGGTTATATTTTGATCAGATAGATTCAGACAGGTTAAAAAGTTATTAAATATCAGCGACTTAAAGTTTGGCATGCCAATTGCTTAATGATCTAAAAAAAGGAGGTAACAGAATGATACAGCCCCACGGAGGAAAGCTTATCAAAAGGATAGCAGGTAATGAGGAAAAAGATTTTATTCTTTCTCTTAATTTAAAGAGGATATATATAGAGAAAGATGAAGCATTAGATGCAGAAAAGATAGCGATAGGAAGTTTTTCTCCACTTGAAGGTTTTATGGACAGCGAGGATCTGAAATCTGTCTGCAGTCATTTAAGCCTTAAAAACGGAGTTGTTTGGTCTATTCCTATAATACTCCAGATTGACGATCCTTCCGGTTTAAAGGTTGGTGAAAAAGTCCTTCTTGTGGATAAAACAGATAACAGTCCTGTAGCTGTTATGGATATATCTGACATTTATAAACTGAACAAAAAAGAGATCGCAAACACAGTTTTTGGAACACTTGATGAGAACCATCCTGGAGTAAAAAGGCTTTTTTCAAAAGGTGATTACAGCATAGGAGGAAAGATAAAACTCTTGAATAGGCCTTCCTTCCCAAATAAAGAGTACGAATTAGACCCAGAAGAAACAAGGGAGATATTCAGAGAAAGGGGTTGGAAAACTGTTGTCGCATTCCAGACAAGAAATGCACCCCACAGGGCCCATGAGTATCTCCACAGATTAGGCATGGAGATAGCCGATGGACTTTTTATTCACCCGATAATAGGTCTAAAAAAAGAAGGGGATTTTGATAGCTCGGTAATCCTGAGGGCATACCAGATTTTGATAAACAGCTATTATCCCCACAGGAAGGTTGTGTTAGCAGGACTGTCAACATCTATGAGATATGCAGGTCCAAGGGAAGCTGTTTTCCATGCGATAGTCAGGAAAAATTACGGATGTACTCATTTTATGGTAGGCAGGGATCATGCAGGTGTAGGTGACTACTATGATCCTTTTGCTGCCCATAAAATATTTGATGAGATACCTGATATAGGCATTAAGATCGTCAAGTTTTTCAATGTGTTCCACTGTGATAGATGCGGAGGGATAGTATCAGAAAACACCTGCTCACATCCTGAAGAGGTGATAACAAAGATCAGTATGACAAAGATAAGAAAAGCTTTATCTGAAGGAAAAAGACCTCCATCAAAAATGCTCAGGGAGGAGGTTGCCGACTTTTTAATCAAAAATTTTAATTTAGTAACGGAGGATTACAGATGATAAAAAACGGGATTTACAGGGATTACATCAAGGATATTGAAGAGTTTAACAGGCTATACAGGGATTTTAAGGAAGGAAAAGCATTTGAAAGCGATTTTAAAAACTTCAGACTTGTGAACGGTATTTATGGACAAAGGCAAAAAGAGTTTCATATGGTAAGAATTAAAATACCTGCTGGCATATTAACTGCTGATCAGATAGAAGAGATAGCAGATATTGGAGATACCTTCTCAAACGGTGTTGCCCACATAACAACAAGACAGGACATCCAGTACCACTGGGTAAAATTAGAAGATGTTCCACAGATAATAAAAAGGATAAATGAAGCAGGTCTTACAACAAAAGATGCCTGCGGAAATGCCCTTAGAAACATAACAGCAAGTTATCTATCAGGTGTTTGTCCATATGAGATAATTGATGTTGGCAGGGTTGCCCAGAAGCTAACTGAACTGCTCATAGGAAAGTATGAGAATCTTCCAAGAAAGTTCAAAATAGGTTTTGCCTGCTGTGAAGAGCACAGTTTTCTGGTGCCTTTTAATGATATAGGCTTTTTACCAGTACTAAATCAGGGGAAACCTGCATTCAGGGCTTTTGTTGGGGGTGGTCTGGGAGACAGACCTAAATACCCTTATGAATATCCAGAAGTTATTGCCCTTGAAGATCTTGTTCTGTTTACCAGATCAGTTATGGACATTTTTGACAGGTATGGAGACAGGAAGAACAAAAGACACAACAGACTGAAATTTTTAATCCAGAAATTGGGAATAGATGAGTTTTTCAGACTACTGAAGGAAGAGATTCAGAAAAACTCGGCAGAATATGAAAAATTCCAGTGTGATGCCGTATATATTGAGGAAAAAGAGGAAAACAGCCTTCCTGAGGGGACGGATCCCCAGCATGAGATCTGGATAGAAACAAACCTGATTCCACAGAGACAGAAAGATCTTTTTGTTGTTCTCATAAGGCTTCCCCTCGGAAATATAACAACAGGAAAGCTCAGAAAAATAGGAGAAATATCAAGGAAATTCTCTGTCCAGATAAGGACAACTCAGGATCAGAACATTGCTTTAATAAATGTTCACAGAGATATACTGGATCAGATATATCACTCTCTCAAAGATTTAGGACTAAACGATTACGGAGCATCAACATATCTTGATATTACATCATGTCCCGGATCAGAAACATGCAGTCTGGGTATAACCTCTTCAAGAGATCTGTCAAGAGCGATATATGAAAAACTACCTAAAGATCCGGAAACGGTTAGAAAATTGAAGAACATAACAATAAAGGTAAGCGGATGCCCTAACGCATGTGCACACCACCATGTTGCATCAATAGGACTTCACGGAATAGCGATAAAGGTTGAGGATACCCTGATACCTGCTTATGTCCTACACCTTGGAGGAAATGGAACCCTGCACAAACAGAAAATCGGACATACAGGCATTAAAATCCCTGCAAAAAATGTTCCTGATGCAGTACTGGAGCTTCTTAACTTTTATCTGGATAACAGTTATCAGGACGAGAGTTTTGAAGATTTTGTTGAGAGAGTAACACCTGAGGAAATAAACAAACTCCTTGAAAGATTTAAACAGTTTTACAAAAAAACAGATTACAACATTGACTGGGGATCAGACAAACAGTTCTCACTTGAAGATCTTGGCACAGGAGAGTGTGCAGGCATTATTGCAGACAGGGTTGAAGAAGCATTGAAAGAAGGTGAAAGATTGATAAAACAGGCTGAAACACACATAAACAGAGGACTTCCTGAAGATGCAGTAGTACATATAGAAAAGGCTGTGGATATTATCTCATCAGGTCTTCTTATTCCATTTGGTGTAAAAGCTGAAGGAAAAGATGCAAGGGAAAAGTTCAGTGAACAGATAATAGGCAGGAAGCTCGTTGATGAAAAATTTATAAAGCTTCTTGACAGGCAGATAAAAGATCCACAGGAGCTTGTAAAAACAGCAAAAGAATTTTACACCATATGTAAGGAAACATACCTTAAACTCAGAAGAGAAACTGAAGAAAAGAGAAAGGAGAAAAAGGAAGAAAAAGCAAGAAAAGAGTTTTTAGACCTCAGAGGAGTAGAATGTCCATTTAACTTTGTCAAGGCAAAGTACAAACTGAAAGAGATGGATGTAGGCTCAATTCTTGTTATAACCCTGGATGGGGAAGAGTCTATAAGAAGCGTACCACAGAGTTTAAGAGATGAAGGGCATGAAATCATTGATATACAGGAAGAGAACGGTTATTATACTGTAGTTGTTAGAAAAAGATAGAATTGAAAAAGATGGAGTTATAGTTTATATATAATAATTGTTACTATTTTAATTGGAAGCTAAAAATAATGAAAAAAACAATTTTTTTACTTTTTGCTGTTTACTCCGCTGTTTTCGCTTTTCCTTTTGATCATATGGGCGGAGAGGAACAAAAACAACAGATGCTGGGCTGCATAGGAGACTGTGCAGCCTGCCATTCATTGACTCCCATAGAAGCCCAATCAATTCTGAAGCAAAAATTTGATGTAAAAAAAATACTGAAGATAGATGTTAAAAACGGTTTTTTTGAGATAGAGTATGAAAATTCAGAAGGAAAAAAAGAGAAAATAAACCTGTTTTTCAGCAAGGATAAAGCCTGTAGAGAAGTCATAAATCTTAATGAATAAACGGGGGGCATCATGAATGGACCTGCTTTTATAAGGAAATCCATAATCAACAGAATTCTTTTCATCACTATCACAGGTGCTGTCATTGTATCATTTCTGGCATTCTTTATCTTTTATTTTATCTTCGTTAAAGAAGGGAGTTATCACTTCCTTGAAAACATTCTGAATTATGCTAAATCAAATCCATTTACTTTTGCCCTTTTCTTAGGCTTTTTAACATTTCAGGCAGCCTTAATCCCAATAGTTATGACATACCTTCTGCTTAAAAAAGAGGTGATAGATCCTCTACAGGATATATCTGAGAGAATGGAAAAGATCTCAATGGGTGAGCTTGAGCAGGAAATTCCTGTTGAGAGAGAAGATGAGATAGGGCATCTTCAGGAATCTTTTGAAAGAATGAGGATGAGCCTTAGAGTTATCGTTGAAAAACTTGAAAATGAGGAGCTCTGATTAAAATTTAACCAATAGGATGGCTAAATTTTGACCAGCAAGTATGGAATATCTTAAGGTGCTCCTTATCTTTCAACAACTTTAAAATTGGCACATCTATTGAATAAGATCTCCTGAAAAAACTCAGGAGGTCTTTCTTATGAAGAGAATAATTTTACTGATTCTGGCCGGAATTTTTCTTTCTGTTCCATCTATGGCACAGGACAAACTTCTTGTTGTTTACCTTTACCACAAAAATAGCCCACACCTTAAAAAAATTAATGACAAGATAATGAAAAACAGATATCTGGCAAAAAGAATTAAGAAAAGTTTTGATTTTAAGAAAATTCAGATAACCACACAGGATGCAAAAAATTTTGTAAAAAGATTTAAAATATCCGAAAAAGAAGGAGTTTACTTCATAGATCCATCTTCAGGAAAAATCCTTTACAGCCTTACAGACCTTTCAAAACCATGCAGATGTGCAAATCTTATCAATTATTTCTCAAGAAAACTCCACAAAAAAGGGATAGATCCAGACAGGTACCTTTATATGGCAGAAAAGATAGGAGCATACAATAAAAAGGTAGAAAAAGATTACTTATTTTAGGGGATTGTAAAATCCCTCATTTTTGCATATTTTTAGTAAAAATATGAGTGGGGGTTGATTTTCTTGCCAGATAGAGTTTATATCCTCTCAAAAGATAGTGAAATTTTTGAAAAAATAGGAAAATACTTTAAAAATACAAACAGGTTAGAAAATCCAAAAGATATAGAGAAGATAGAATCAGGGGTAATTTTTGTAGATATAAAAGATTACGGTATTGTTCCTGTACCTGTAAAAAAGGGCTTATTTCCCATCGCTTTGATAAACAAAAACATATCTCGGACAAACCTTGCAGCCTTTATTATGAGAGTAATGAGCAAGAACTACTTTGAGTATATAGAGTACCCTTTTACGCAACATGAAATAAAAAATCTGAAAGAAAAGCTGACGATAAAAGAAAAGAATGAAGAAAAAATTATCAGTTTTAAAAGCTCTTCAGCATCAAACGGACTGATATGCCAGTACCTCTGTTCAATAATAGGATCATCCCCACAGCTTAAAGAGATTTGTAAGTTGGCCGGCGAAGTCGCACCAACAGATATACCTGTTCTTATTACAGGCGAAACAGGAACAGGAAAAGAACTTCTTGCAAAAGGAATATGGAAGCTAAGTAAAAGGGCTGACAAGCCTTTTATAGCCATAAACTGTGCTGCGATCCCTGAAAATCTCATAGAATCAGAGCTTTTTGGTTACGAAAAAGGAGCTTTCACAGGAGCTGAAAAGGCAAAGCCGGGAAAATTTGAGATCGCAGATAGAGGTACGCTTTTTCTTGATGAGATAGGAGAGCTTCCTCTTTCTGCCCAGTCAAAACTGCTTAGATTTCTTCAGGAAGGAACATTCTACAGATTAGGCGGAACAAAAGAGATAAAGGTTGACGTCAGGATAATGGCAGCAACAAACAGAGATCTTGAAAAGATGATAAAAGAAGGAAAGTTCAGAGAAGATCTATACTACAGGCTGAACCTTGTTCATATAAAACTTCCTCCCCTGAGAGAAAGAAAGGAAGATATTCCTTACATAGTTGAGTGTATAGTAAACAAATACAACAAAAAATTAAGCAAAAATATCACAGGGGCCTCTGTTGATTACCTGCGGAAACTAAAGCAGCAAAGATGGGGAGGAAATATAAGAGAGCTTGAGAATGTTGTGGTAAGATCAATGATACTGTGCAGAAATAATATTTTGAGCCTTCCTGATCTTGATTTTCTTGAGGAAAAAGCAGATGAAAAAACTGAAGAGATACCGGAAGTTGAGGACTTTATAAGAGACAAGGTTCTTTCTGCAATAAAGAATGGAGGACTGAAAAATCTTGAAGAGACTATAGAAAGATCAATAATAAAGACAGTCCTTGAATACACAGGTAACAATCAGGTAAAAACAGCAAGCCTTCTTGGTATTAACAGGGCAACACTCAGAAAAAAAATCCGTAAGTATTCCTTGTAAAAATCCATTTTTTGGATAAAATAAGGCTAAAAAAAATTTAAAGGGTTAAAATGATAATAGGAAGTGTTGTTTTTGATCTTCACATTCCTTACTCAAACTCTCTAAAAGAGAAAAGGATGGTTGTAAGATCAGTTAAGGAAAAGCTGAAATCAAAATTTAATGTTTCGGTTTCAGAGGTAGGAAATCAGGATCTGTGGCAGTCTGCACAGATAGCCGTTGTTACAGTTGCACCAGATCAAAAACAGGTAGAAAAGGTTATGCAAAATGTAATAAACTTTGTTGAGATCAACTTTCCTGATCTTCACATAAACATATACAGGGAGATTATTTAAATGAAAAAAGGACATAAAGCTGAAAAAGTAAACTCTGCAATAAAGAAAGCTTTAAGCGAGATATTTATCTATGATATGCCGCTGAAAGACAACCTACTGACAATAGTAAGGGTTGAGACCTCACCTGATCTGAGTAAGGCTGATGTTTATATAACAGCGCTGAGGGATGTTGAGGATCTTTCAGATGAGCTAAACAGAAAAAAAGGATATATAGGTCACCTACTTGGTGAAAGGATAAAAATCAGAAAAATACCTGATCTAAGATTTATTCCAATACCACAAACAACCATTTAGAGGAAGAAAATGAAAAAGAAGATACTGATAGGCGTTGTTTTACTTCTGGTGATTATCTTTCTCTTTTCACAATTTTTAATAAAATCCTCCCCCAAGATAGCTATAATAGATGTTAAAGGTGTTATATCAGATTACATGTTCATAATAGACAACATACAGAGAGCTCAAAACGATCCAAGCATAAAAGCCGTTGTTATAGCCGTTGACAGCCCGGGAGGTTCAGTAGGGGCAGCTCAGGAGATTTACTCTGCTGTGGAAAAACTGAGAAAACACAAGCCTGTTGTTGTATCTATGGGAAATGTTGCTGCTTCTGGAGGATACTACATCAGCGTTCCTGCAAATGTTATATATGCAAATCCAGGAACAATTACAGGCTCAATAGGTGTTATCATACAGCATATAAACATATCAAAAGTTCTTGAAAAACTTGGAATAAAGGTTGAAAACATAAAAAGCGGAAAAAATAAGGACATACTATTTCCCAACAATCAGCTGACGCCCCAGCAGAAAAAACTGATCATGGAAACTATTCAGGATGTTTACAATCAGTTTCTTGAGGATGTTGTGAAATACAGACCTATTAATATGGAAGTATTAAAAAAGTATGCAGATGGTAGAATACTCACTGGAAGACAGGCAAAAAAGATCAAACTTGTTGATAAACTTGGAAACATACAAGACGCTATAAATGAGGCAAAGAACCTTTCTGGACTCAGAGGAAGAAAGGTCTTGATTATAAGGCTGAAAAAAGAGGAAGGCATACTGAAAAAGATACTTGATTCAAAAGTTGATATATCTGAGATTATACCCTACTCCCAGCTTTTTTACCTTATGCCTTTCTGATAACAATCATACTTAAAAAGTGTGATAAGTTATATTCTGTATAGGAATAACAAAAACGGAGGTATATTATGCAGTCAGCAGTAAACTTTAAGGTGACAGAATCTGCAGCTACAGAAATCAAAAGAATCGCTGATGAACAGGGAATTGAAAATCCAATACTTAGAGTAAGGGTTGTTCCGGGAGGATGTTCAGGATTCCAGTATGCTATGGGATTTGATGAGTCTATTGAAGAAAATGACAAAGTGATCGAGCTTGAAAATGGTGTAAAAATAGCCATTGATGAATTTTCTACCCCATACATCGGCGGAGCTGTTCTTGACTACGTTCAGGACTTTATGGGAGGAGGTTTTACAATCAAAAATCCAAACGCTGCAAACTCCTGCGGATGTGGAAATTCCTTCTCCTGCTAATCAGACCTTTTCTTTGCTATCACACTTATCATAAATGGGACAGGAGGCACACTGTCCCTTCCTTATCTCTTTTCTTACTTTTTTTATCAGATAATAAAAAGCCCCACCAACAATGATCGCCACAACAATATAATCTAATATCATTTTAATCACCTCTTATACTTAAATATAAACCAATCTTTAAAAAAGTTTATTAAGAAAATCAGGTAAAATATTTACAAATTCAGCAGGAGGATTTTTATGTATTTATGGATAAAAGCCTTTCATATCATATCTGTTATTTCATGGATGGCTGTTCTTTTTTATCTTCCGAGGCTGTTTGTCTATCATGCTGAAAACAGAGAAAAAAAAGAGTTCATATCAGTTGTAAAGGTGATGGAGTACAAACTCCACAAATATATCGGAATTCCTGCCTTTTGGGGAACTGTTCTCACTGGAGGATTAATGATTTTTTTAAATCCTGATATATTCAAAACAGGTGGATGGATACATATAAAACTAACAGCGGCGTTTCTTCTGATAGCATACTATATTCACCTTTCCATAATAAGAAAAAGACTGGAAGAAGACAGATGCAAAAAGTCAGGAAAGTTCTTCAGGATGTACAATGAGATCCCCACAATCTTAATGATAATAATAGTTATTATGGCTATAGTCAGACCATTTTAAAGGTGAAAGATGTTAGACAGACTTTTTATCAGAAAAAAAATTGAGGATTTTCTACTTGAGGATATAGGACATCAGGACTTAACAACTGAAAATCTGAAAATTGATAAAAAAGTAGAGGCTTATCTTATCTCTAAAGAGACAGGCATTCTGGCAGGTATTGATATAGCAACAGTCGCATTAGAGATAATTGATCCTTCCATAAAAATTCTGAAGCACAGAAAAGATGGAGAAAGGATTAAAAAAGGAGAAAAGATAGCAACAATAAAAGGAAGCGGAAAATCAATCCTGAAATCAGAAAGGGTTATGCTCAACATTCTACAAAGACTTTCAGGGATAGCAACAAACACATCTTATTATGTTGAAAAAATAAAAGGAACAGGTGTGAAAATTCTTGATACGAGAAAAACAACGCCAGGCTTTAGGGCTTTTGAAAAGTATGCTGTTAAGATAGGTGGAGGGTATAACCACAGATTTGCCCTTTATGATATGGTTATGATTAAGGACAACCACATCGCTTTGACAGGAAGTATTAAAGAGGCTGTTAAACAGATAAG
Organism: Persephonella sp.; assembly: GCA_027058925.1. Taxonomy (GTDB): domain Bacteria; phylum Aquificota; class Aquificia; order Aquificales; family Hydrogenothermaceae; genus Persephonella_A. Next base: position 3,791 of record JALTAS010000047.1, on the reverse strand, counting down.
AAATAACATCTCCCCTATGGTAAAAATTGAGGTTGAGGTAAGCAGTATCCAGCAGTTTGAGGAAGCCCTTTCCACAAATGCAGATATAATTATGCTGGACAACATGGAAATAGATGAGATTAAAAAAGCTGTTGAGATAAATAGAGGGAAAAAGCTTCTTGAAGTTTCAGGAAATATAACGATTGATAATATCAGGGATTATGCCCAGACAGGTGTTGATTTTATATCCTCTGGAGCATTGATACATTCAGCAAAATGGCTGGACATAAGTCTAAAATTTAAATAACAGGAGGTTAGTTTAATGAAAAAAAGCTTTAAGATCACAGTTCTTCCAGGAGATGGAATCGGACCAGAAATAATGGAATCTGCCATTGAAGTTCTTAAGACTATCTCAAAAAAGTACGGAATAAATTTTGAGTTCCATGAAGCTCTTATAGGGGGGGCTGCTATTGATGAGACAGGAGATCCTTTACCTGAAGAAACCTTGAAGATAGCAAAGGAAAGTGATGCAGTCCTCCTTGCAGCTGTGGGAGGGGAAAAATGGGATAACCTTCCTACAGACAAAAGACCTGAAAAAGGGCTTCTAAGAATAAGAAAAGAGCTTGATCTTTTTGCAAACCTAAGACCGGGCAAAGCTTACACAGCTCTTCTTGATGCTTCACCACTCAAGGAAAACCTTATAAAAGGTGTAAATCTTCTTGTCATAAGAGAGCTTACAGGAGGAATATACTTTGGAGAGCCAAGGGGAATAGAGGAAAGAGGCGGAGAAAAGGTTGGCTATAACACGATGATATATTACGAACATGAGATAAAAAGAATAGCAAAACTTGCCTTTGAGATCTCAAGAAACAGAAGAAAAAAGGTTACAAGTGTTGATAAAGCAAATGTTCTTGAGGTTTCGGCTGTATGGAGGGAGATCGTAAATGAAGTCCATGCAGACTATCAGGATGTTGAGCTTGAACATATGTATGTTGACAACTGTGCAATGCAGCTTGTAAGAAGACCGAAAGATTTTGATGTTATAGTAACAGGAAATCTCTTTGGGGACATTCTTTCTGACGAAGCAGGAGCTTTAACAGGATCACTTGGTATGCTCCCTTCAGCAAGTATAGGAGAAAAGTACGCACTTTACGAACCTGTTCACGGTTCCGCCCCTGACATAGCAGGACAGGGAATTGCAAATCCAATAGCTATGATTCTTTCTGCTGCAATGATGCTTGAGATAACATGCAAGTTACCAGAGGCTGCAAGAGATATTGAAAATGCAATAGATAAAGTTCTTGAGGAAGGTTACCGAACAGGAGATATATGGGCACCTGGAACTAAAAAGGTAGGAACCAAAGAGATGACAGAAGCGATAATAAGATATATTATATAAATAATGAGAATTATTATTACTCTATTATTCTTAATAAATATGGTTTATGGATATGAACCGGTTCAGCCTATTCCTAAAAATATAAAATACAACAGGGAAAAGGCTGAACTGGGTAAACTCCTTTTTCATGATCCATTGCTTTCAAGAGACAACAAAACATCATGCTCTTTCTGCCATGATCTTTACAACAAATGTGGAACGGATCACAGACCTGTATCTGTAGGTTTTCACAACAAAAAAGGAAAGGTAAACGCCTCAACAGTATTCAATGCTGTATTTAACTTCAGGCTTTTCTGGAACGGAAGCGTAAAAAACCTAAAAGAACAGGTTTCCATACCTATACAAAATCCTGATGAGATGAATATGACCATAAAAGAAGTTGAGGACAGACTGAATAAACACCCTCTTTACAGAAAAAAATTTAAAAAGATTTACGGTGCAGATAGAATAAACTTTGATATGGTTGCTGATGCCATAGCCGAGTTTGAAAAAGCATTAATAACACCTAACAGTAAATTTGATAAATACCTCAGAGGAGAAACACAGCTTTCCAAGGAAGAACTGGATGGATACAAACTTTTCAAAAAATTAGGATGTATAAGCTGTCACAACGGTATAAATCTTGGAGGAAACTCTTTTCAAAAGGTTGGGGTAATAAAAGAATATCCCTGGAGTCCTGATAATCCAGATAGATACCAGATAACAAAAAGAGAGTTTGATAAAAATGTTTACAGAGTTCCTATCCTGAGAAATATTGACTGTACCTATCCATACTTCCATGATGGAAGTATAAAAACACTTGAAGAAGCCGTCCAGGTAATGGCTTACTATAATCTTGGCTTTAAACTCCGTGAGGATGAACTTAGAAAAATTATCGCCTTTCTAAAGACTTTAAGAGGAGACCTTCCTGAAATTCTAAAAGGAGAATAAAAGGGGTGAAAAAACTTTATATCATCATCCTCCTTGCTGTTTCGGTAACAATAGGACTGATAATGTTCAATCAGTTCACAAAACAGTTTGTTGAGGTTTCATCTCACACACTTGATAAAATAAAAGATATAGAAAAAGGTGAGTATAAAATAGAGAGCAATATACTAAAAAGCAGTTTTTACCTATATTTTAATTATGATGTCATATACAGGGCAATTAATGAAATAAAAGGTGATATAAAAAATCTGAAAGAGGGCCACCTAAGAAACCGCTTTCACAAAGGTTCTCTCAAATTACTACAGGAATATGAAAAAGAGTTCAATAAAAAGGTTGAGGCTATTGAGGAGTTTGAGACAGTAAACTCCCTCATAAAAAACTCGCAGATTTACATACCATCACTTGCACTAAAATATTTCAAACTGACAGAAAAACCTGATATTGGATACTTTATTACCATAAACAGGGTAATATCAAATATTTTTATTCTGAAAAACAGTCAGGATAAATCATTTCTGAATGATCTCCAAAAGGATATTGATATCCTAAAGAAATACAGTTTTGACAATCCTGATCTTCAGAACTTCCATCAGGTTTTCCTCTCTCATCTTAATGAAATAAAAAAAAACTTCCCTATTTATTACCAGAAACTCCAGTTTATACTTGAAAAAAGCAGAGACAAAAAACTGATAAACAAATTGAAAAATAAATTTATTCAGGAAACAAATGAGGAATCAAAAATTGTCACAGCCTTCAGTATTAGTTCTACAGGTCTCTTTCTATCGGTTTTAGGCTATCTTGCTTACCTTCTTGTTAAGCTTGAGATGAACAACAGAATGTTGAAAAGGCTTCAGGAGAACCTTGAAACAAAGATGGTAACTGATGAGCTGACTGGTCTTCCTAACAGAAGGGCTTTTTTCATAAAAGAGCAGGATTACAATGAACCTACATTTATACTGGTGAACATTGATAACTTTAAACATATAAACGATCTTTACGGCTCTGATTTTGGGGATACCCTGCTTATTCAACTTGGAAGTCTGATCAAAAAGTTCTTTGAGGAAGAAAATATAAAAGCAGAAGTTTTCAGACTTGGAGCAGATGATTTTGGAGTGCTTTATGAAAATCTCAGGGAAAAAACTGTTCAGATAGTTGAAAAACTAATAAAATCCATAGAAAACCATCTTTTTGTCATTAAAAGTATGGAAAGTGGAAAGGATATTGAGATAGAGCTTAATATTGATGTATCCGTTGGTGTTTCATATGAAAAACCACTACTTGAAAAGGCAGATATGGTTCTCAAATATGTTAAAAAAAGAAGAGAAAAATACATGATATACTCTCCAGACCTGAATCTTGCAAAGATCATTGAGGATAACCTTAGAATATTAGGCATAATCAAGTATGCGATAAACAACAACAAAATAAAACTTTTTTACCAGCCGATATTTGACAACAAAACAGGAAAAATAGCAAAATATGAATG
>JALTAS010000046.1 GCA_027058925.1 Persephonella sp. | reverse complement strand
CTAAGACAGTTTCCTTAATCATGATTAAATCCTTCTTCCAACCCTCAGTTTTGCACTTCGGGATGGAGGGTTTTCCCTTATCTCCTCCTCTCCCGGTGTAATTGGTTTTTTCGTCAAGATTTCAAGTTTCTTTAATTTTTTTGCCTCTCTGAATATGTTTTTTACTATCCTGTCCTCAAGTGAATGGAATGATATAACCTGAATTATTCCTTCTTTTTTAAGTCTTTCAATCCCTTTGCTTACTCCCTGTTTTATTTCTGAAAGCTCATCATTCACCTCTATTCTTATCGCCTGAAAGGTCTTAGTTGCAGGATGTATTCTACTCCTCCTTAAGGGAGGAGGGTATGATCTGTACACAATATCTGCAAGCTGTTTTGTCGTTCTTATTGGATTTTTTTTCCTTTCTTCAATAATGTTTTTTACTATCCTTTTTGCAAATTTTTCCTCCCCGTATTCAAAGATTATTTTCTCAAGAATGTTTTTTGGATACCTGTTGACTACTTCGTAAGCTGTTAAGCTCTGGGATCTGTCCATTCTCATATCAAGAGGCTCATCCCTTTGGAATGAGAACCCTCTTTCTGTTTTAAGATGGAATATTGAGACTCCAAGATCAAACAAAAAACCCTCAGCAGAATAAATACCAAGCTGATCAAGGATTGTATCAATATTTTTAAATGAGGATTTTATCAGGGTGTATCTTCCTTTGAACTGTTTCAATCTCTGATCTGCTATTTGTATTGCATAATCATCTTTGTCTATGCCTATTATTTTAACTTCAGAAAAGTTTTTAAGTATTAAAAAAGAATGTCCCCCTCCTCCAACTGTGGCATCAACTATGTATCCTTTTTTTATACTTTTAAAAAAATTTATAACCTCTCTGTGCAAAACAGGGTAATGTTCAATCTTCCTCAACCTTCAAATCTCTGGGCAGGAACTTTATAAACATTTTCCATTATGTCTATTCCACACTGAAGATCTTCAAGCCAGTCAAGGAATTTGTTTACATTATCTTTTCCTTTTATTATTGCACCGTGCTGGGGAGCTATAGTTTCTATATCAAGCTGTCTTGCCATTTTAACCCAAGCTTTTAAAATTTTTGAGGTTGGTATGTATCTTTTGTGGAAACCCTCCATATATTTGATATGCTGGTCAAAATCCTCAACATATGTGTAATCCTGTCCTAAAGATGCTCCAAGATCTCCAGAATAAAGTATTTTTGAAACAGGATCATATACCTGAAGGTTTCCGGGTGCATGCATAAAATGGGCAGGCAGTACGTAAAGATCTGTATTGCCAAGCCTTACAATAGTTCCTTCGTCCTGAATTCCTTTTATTCTGTCAACAACAAGCCTGTCAACACCAAAATGGGGTATAAACCTAATCCACAAAGCAGACGATAAAGCTGTGGCTTTCGTTGTCATAAGCCAGCCATTAATTGCAGCTACAATATCAGGATCCTGATGGGAAAGAAAGATATACCTGAGATTATCTATTCCGATAAGAGCTCCGACTTCAGAAAGAAGGTGCTTGAAAACTTTGTGGCCACCTGGATCAAGGATCATTCCCTGTCCGTTGTCAACAATAAAATGGACGTTAGCCTGAACCATCTCCCCATGACCGTAATCCTCAAGGAGGATGTTCTTGTGAGAACCGTTGTCAAAAATTTTTCTCTCTTCTGGAATCATTTACTCACCTCTCCTTTTATTTTTTAGTTTTTCAAATATCTTCCTGTCCAATTTTATTAGACTGTCGTAAACTGTCAGTTCTAAGGAGGGTTTTTTTCTCTTTTTTTTAAATAAAAAAGGTACAAGCTCTGGATAATCTTTTAACACTTGGTAACATTCTTTCTTAGGATAAACACTGCAAATAAGATTCATAATTCCGGCTGTCAGGACAAGATCAATATCTATTTCAGGGTAGTTGTCGTATATGCACAGGGCTATGGATAATGTTGATGCTGTTCTTTCTAACAACCCTCCTTCATAATCCCTGCCGGACTTTCTGTCTTTCAGTTTTTCAATCTTATTCCTAAGTTCTCCATTAAATAGATATTTCTCCAATAAATCTTTGTATCTTTTTTTTCTTATCTCTTTGTAAAATATCTCAAGCTGTCTCCACAAAAAATCATACGCATAAGGGGTCTTTCCCAAATTACTGGAGTAACCTCCTGTTTATAATTATTTCGGAACTTTCCTTAAGTTTATCAATCAGCATCTGCACTAATGTTCTGTATTTTGTTTCTAACAAGATCGGCTTAAGCAGTTTTTCCATCTCTTCTTTTCTTTCTTTTTCTGGGGGTTCTATTTTAGATATTTTTCCTATCAAAATTCCTGAAGGTGTTTTGAAAGGTCCTATTATCTGTCCTTTTTTTGATTTTACTATCTTTCCAAGATCTTCCTGTGATATTCCATACTCTGTCCCTACAGATTGGACAGTTTCAGCTTTTATTTTTTTTATCTTTGCTCTGTAGTTTACCGCTATATTTTTCAGATTTTTCTCCTGTTTAATTATGTCTTTTATTTCTTTATAGAGTTTCTGTACAGATTTTTCTGATTTTTCTTTTTTCAGTTTTGAGATTATTTTGTCTTTAACCTTTTCAATAGGAAGGGGCTGTGATACATCTTTTTTGTATTTGATCAGATAGTAGCTATCGTCTTCAGAAACAAGTAAAATCCTTTTATCTTTTGAAAGATTTTTTATCTCTTTTTTTAACTTTTCAGGTATCTTAATCTCATCATTGTAAACAACATCCTCAAATATCTTCTTAACTCCTTTTTCTTCACTTATCTGTTGATTGTTTTTAAGTTTTCTATAGATCTGCTGCGCTTTTTTTTGTGCATTTTCTGATCCAAGTTCCTTTATGTTGATCTGATAGATTACTATCAGTTTTCCTTTCTTCCCTGAAAACTTTTCTATATTTTTTTTGTAGTACTCTTTGATCTCTTTTTTTGTTGGTCTGTATTCTGGTGGTTTTATCAGAACGAACTCTCCTGTTATCTTTGAAATCTGTTTGTTTATGTAGGTGTTGATCTCATCATCAGAAAGGTAAAATCCTACCTTATGTATGGTAAGAAGATGTCTTATTGAAAGTTCTTTTCTTAGTATCTCCTCAAAAAAAGATGGTGTAATGTTTACCTGAGATAGAAAAGCCAGGTACCTGCTTTTTGAGAATTTTCCATTTTCTTTGAATGCATCTATATCAAGAAGATACCTTTTGACTTCTTCTTTAGTGGCCTCTAACCCTTCTTTTTGCGCTTCCTGAAATAGAAGCTCCTGATCAATAACATTTCTTATAGCATCTGCATATATCTGTTTTTTTAGGGGGGCTGTATCTATACCCTGATTTTCCATCTGTCTTGTTATGAGCGTTACCTGATAGAAAAATTCTGCCATCGGGATGTCTTTGCCGTTAACCTGTGCCACCCCCTGTATGTTTCCTGAAAACTTATAGATTATAAGAGCTACAAATGCTGTGCCTACAAAGGCAAATGTAGTTATGAAAAGAATCAACTTCATCCATTTTGACTTTCCTATGTTTATAAACATTAATTCTCCCCTGTCGTTAATTCAGTTTATTATTTTACGATAAATTTTATTATGTTGTAATCTTTCCATCTGATATTTTTATTATTCTGTGGGCATAGGAGGCGATTGCTGGATCGTGGGTTATCAAAATTATCGTTTTTCCTTTTTTATTCAGATCAACAAATATCTCCATTATCTCTTTTGCTGTTTTTGAATCAAGAGCTCCTGTAGGTTCATCTGCCAGTATGAGGTCTGGATCGTTTATTAATGCTCTTCCTATCGCAACCCTCTGCTGCTGTCCTCCTGAAAGCTGGGAGGGCTTGTTATTTTTTTTATCTTCAAGTCCAAGCATTTTCAATATTTTTTCAGCCTCTATCTCTTTCTGTGAGAATCTTTTTTTTGAGTAAACTACAGGAACAAGAATATTTTCCAGCGCCGTCAGATAAGGAATTAAAAAAAACTGCTGAAAAACAAACCCGATGTACTCATTTCTGATCTCAGAGAGGGGGTCATCATCTAATTTTGAAACATCTTTTCCAAGCAGATAATACTTGCCTGATGTTGGTGAGTCAAGACAGCCTATAATATTCATAAGGGTTGTTTTTCCAGATCCTGAAGCCCCCATGATTGATAGAAATTCCCCTTCATAAACAACAAGATCTATTCCCCTTAAAGCCTCTGTTTTTATACCTGCTGACTGGTAAACCTTTGTTATATTTTCAAGCCTTATTATCTCTTTCATTTAAAAACCTTTGTTTTTACAGGTGCTGTGAATTTTGTTGCTATAACTTCCCCTTCTTTTAGCCCTTCTAAAACCTCTGTGTATCTTTCATCAATCCATCCAGTTTTTATGTATCTTATCTGGGGTTTTCCATCTTTTATCACATAGACAAACTGTTTTCCTTTTTCAAATCTTACTGCGGAATTTGGAATGATTATCGCATTTTCCTTTATGCCTGCTATTATCTTTGTGTAAACTGTCATCTCAGGTCTAAGATATCGTGCATAATCTCTTTTCACAGGAACGATAGCAAGATAATAAACTATGTTTTGTTTTACTATCGGCTCAGGGTATATTTTTGTTATCTTTCCTGTGAATTTTTTATCTGGAAAGGCATCAACATGGTAAATAACTTTCTGTCCGGGCTTTACTTTTCCTATATCTGTTTCATCAACAAATATCTGTATCTCAAGTCTATCCGGTTTTAGTATAGTTACAAGCTCTCCAGCCTGAAGTCCTGCAACAAGGGTTTCCCCTTCTCTTGCAACAACATTTGAGACTATGCCGTCAATTGGAGAATAAATCTCTGTGTAGGAGAGCCTTATTTTTGCCTTTTCAAGCTCTTTTTGGAGTATTTTTATGTCGTCCTGTGC
>JALTAS010000045.1 GCA_027058925.1 Persephonella sp. | reverse complement strand
AGAAAAACTAAAAAAAATAAAGGTTGTAGAAGCTTTTGATCCCTCAGAAAAACTGTCCTACAGGCTTGAAAAGGAGAGGGGATGCAGACTATTGCTAAAAAAGATCATCATTCCCCCTGAAGCGAAAAGGGGAATTTATTCAAATCCTTTCTGGGATAAAGAAATAGAAATAATAGGAAAAAACACCGCCGTCCAGGTAGGTGGAAATGTTTTAATTCTTGAGAAGTTTAGACCAATTCCGGAGATAAATCTTGATGTAAAATACACGGGAAAAATAATAATAATGAAATGTCCTTAACTTAGAGTGAACTCCTCACCTAAGAAAATCTTTCTGACTGTAGGATCTTCAACTATTTCCTGTGGAGATCCTTCGCATATAACCTTACCATGTGCAAGTATGTAAGCCCTGTCTGTTATTCTTAAGGTTTCCCTCACATTATGATCTGTAAGAACTATTCCTATATCTCTCTGTATAAGATCCTTTATCAGATGGTTTATATCCTGAACAGAAACAGGATCAACACCTGCAAAAGGCTCATCAAGAAGAAGAAATGAAGGATTAATAATAAGAGATCTTGCTATCTCTAACCTTCTTCTTTCTCCCCCTGACAGTGTTGATGCTTTTTGATCTTTCAGATGGTAAATACCAAATTCGTTAAGGAGGGCCTTTGCTTTTTCTTTCATCTCTACACGATCTGAAGTTTGGAACTCAAGAAATATCATAACGTTTTCCCAGACTGTAAGATCCCTGAATACAGAAGATTCCTGAGGCAAAAAGGATATTCCCTTTCTTGCCCTTTCATAAACAGGAAGGTCTGTTATATCCTCATCATTAAGAAAGATATTTCCCTGATCTGGCTTTATAAAACCAAGAAGCATCCTGAAAGTTGTTGTTTTCCCTGCACCATTTGGACCTAAAAGTCCTACTATCTCCCCTTCCTTAACATAAAGGGAAACATCATCAACAACAGTTCTATCCCTGTATTTTTTTTTAAGGTGTTTAACCTCAAGAACAGAAACTTTACTCATCTGGCAGCAGCCTGTCTATACTTTTTAAAAAACTTTTTTATGTTCCTGATAGCCTGTCTTATCCTTTTTGTATTTTCAACAACGGCGAACCTGACATAACCTTCCCCATGTTCACCAAAACCAACTCCGGGGGCAACAGCAACATTTGCTTCAGTTAAAAGCAATTTGCTGAACTCAATAGAACCAAGATGCTGAAAATCATCAGGTATTCTTGCCCACAGAAACATTGTTGCCTTTGGTTTTTCAACATCCCAGCCGGCTTTTTTCAATCCATCAACAAGTATGTCAAGCCTTTCACTATAAATATCCCTTGCCTGCTCAACTATAGAATAGTCGCTCTCAAGTGCTATTATGCTTGCAACCTGAATAGGAGTGAATGTTCCATAATCAAGATAACTCTTCAGCCTTTTCAGGTTATATATCAAGGTTGGATTTCCTAAAACAAAACCAACCCTCCAGCCTGCCATTGAAAAACCTTTCGTCAACGAGTATGTTTCAACAGCTATATCCTTTGCACCCTCAACCTGAAGTATGCTTGGAGCCTGATACCCATCAAAACACAGATCAGCATACGCAAAATCATGTATTATCCACATACCTTTTTCTTTTGCAAATTTTACTATCTCTTTGAAAAAGCTCAGGTCAACAGTCATTGTTGTAGGGTTGTTGGGAAAGTTCAGAATAAGAACTTTCGGCTCCGGATAACTGTCCTTGTAAGACTCGTATATATTTCTCAAAAATCTTTCCTGCTTTTCATCATCTGAACCTTCAAGGGGTAGAGGAACAGTAAGGACAGAAGCTCCTGCTATGACAGGAGCATAATAATGGATAGGGTATCTTGGAGATGGAACAAGAACCATATCACCGGGAGAGAGCATAGCAAGCATAAGATGTGATAGACCCTCTTTTGAACCGATAGTTACTATCGCCTCTTCTTCAGGGTTCAGCTCCACTCCAAATCTATCCTTATAAAAATCCGATATAGCCTTTCTAAGCCTTGGAATACCCTGTGACATTGAGTACCTGTGAGTTGTTTTCTTTCTCGCAGATTCGCACAGCTTATCTATTATATGCTGTGCAGGCCTCAGATCAGGATTTCCCATACCAAAATCAATTATGTCTTCCCCTTCCTTCCTCAGCCTTGCTTTCAGGTCATTCACTATAGCAAAAACATATTCAGGAAGCCTCTTTATACGGGGAAACTCTTGATATTTTTTACCTTCCATTATTACCTCTTTTACAGATTGTTAACAATATTCTATCAATTAAGCTATTTTGTATCATTTTTTTTGCTTAGAAAAACAAGAGGGTCAACAGGTATTGCATTTTTTCTTATCTCAAAATAAACTCCACACACATCACTGCCATTTAGTTTCCCTGTAAAACCTATTAGATCTCCTTTTTTAACAGTCTGTCCTTCCTTTACAGCTATCTGTCCAACATGTCCATAAACTGTATTAAACCTTTTTGCATGCTTTATTATTATCAGATTTCCGTATGCTTTTATGCTGTCGCCTGCAAATATAACCTTTCCATCTTCAGCCGCTTTTATTGGAATGGAGCATTCTGTTTTTATATCTATACCCAGATGTCTTTTCCTTGCATTATTAACAAAATGATTTATAACCTTTCCTTCAACAGGCCAGACAAAACCAAAAGGAACAGTTCTTCTTTTTACAACTTCCTCAATGTAAGTTACTTCTCTTTTTTCCACTTTCAATCTCTGTCCAGGTCTTATGATGTAAGGTTTTTTCAATCCGTTCAGTTTTATTATTCTGCTTACAGTGGTATTGTACTTTTTGGCTATTTTTGAAAGGCTGTCTCCCTTTTTTACCCTGTATCTGATTATTCTTTTGGTAACAACCTTTTTCTTTTTTATGTAGAAGCTTTTTTTGTTTGCAGATTTTTTATTGCTGACTTTCCCCTTTTTAATACACAGAACCTGCCCAACATAAAGCCTGTCTGACTTCAGATTATTTAATTTCCTCAGGTCTTTTACCCAAACATGATATCTTTTTGCTATCTTTATAAGTGATTCCCCTTTTTTTACTTTATGCTTCAGGACGCATTTATAAGAAGACCCCCTTTTTTCCTTAACAGGTATTTTAAGCTTCTGACCAGGTCTTATAATATATGGCCTTTTAAGGTTATTTGCCTGTATTAATTTTTTTACAGACACACCGTATTTTTTTGCTATTTTTCCTAAGCTGTCTCCTCTTTTTACTGTGTATGTTAGAGCAGATGAGGTTGAAACAAGAATGAAAATTAAGGCCAGTACACTAATAAAGAATCTCAAAGTCTGTAAAACCCCCATCTTTATCTTCAAACTGGTATCTTATGTCTGTAACCTCGGCAAGTGGTGGTCCTTTCTCTATAGCTTTAAAAAATTCCCTTAATGTCTTTTCGTCTGCCTCTGCAACTACCTCAACAGTTCCATCAGGAAGGTTTCTCACATACCCTTTTACTCCCATTTTTTTAGCAACATCCCTTACAAAGTATCTAAAGCCAACTCCCTGAACTGTGCCGGCAAAAACCGCATACAACCTCATCCTAAGACCTCAAACTTTTCTGGACTAAATATTATATATGCTTTTCGGATTTTATATAATGTTTTTCAACATAGTGGGCAAATTCTTCAGGCCTGTTAATATCAAATTTCAAGGGATAATCGTAATAATCTGTTATAACTCCAACAAGACCCTCTTTTTCTGTCAAAACAAGATCCCTGTTTTCCTCTTTTCTTATCACCTCAAATTTGTCAGAGTTTTTGTAGCTTTTAAAACCTTCAATTATTATAAGGTCAAGTCCTGAAATCATGTAGTTTTTAATTATGTCAGAAGGGTCGTAATCCTCATCTCTTATGTATGATGTGATTTTTCCGGGGGAAGCAAGAACCACCTGTTTTGCTCCGGCTGTGAACATCCTGTAGCTGTCTTTTCCCGGGGTGTCCGTTTTTGCTTTTCCTTTTGGATCATGTTTTATTGCCCCGATTTTATACCCTTTTTCAGACAGAATTCTGATCAGATTTTCAATAAATGTCGTTTTACCGCTGTTATGCACGCCTACTATGCTGATAACAGGAATATTTTTATCCATTTAACTGCTTCATAAGAGTGTATACCGTTTTTTTAAGGTTTCTTCTATCAACAACCATATCTATCTGTCCTTTTTCAAGGAGGAATTCTGATCTTTGAAAACCTTCAGGAAGCTGTTGTTTTATTGTCTGCTCAATAACCCTTGGCCCTGCAAACCCGATAAGAGAATCAGGCTCAGCTATTATCACATCTCCCAGAAAAGCAAAAGATGCAGAAACCCCTCCCATTGTTGGATCAGTCAGTATAGATATGTATAATACTCCTGCTTTGTTCATCTTATCAACAGCTATTGATGTTTTTGCCATCTGCATCAAGGAAACGATACTCTCCTGCATTCTTGCACCACCTGAGGCTGTAATGGTTATAAAGGGTATCTTTTTTTCTATCGCAAACTCTGCTCCCCTCACAAACTTTGCACCTACAACGCTTCCCATACTACCACCCATAAACCTGAAATCCATAGGAGCGAGGACTACCTCCCTGTCATAAATCTTACCGTAAGCTATGATTATCGCATCTTTAAGACCTGTTTTCTCCTGTGTAGCCTTTATTCTGTCTTTGTACTTTTTTGTGTCTTTGAAACCTATAACATCAACCGGAGATATTTTTGGAAACAGATCGTATTCGTATATCTCATCAAGAAACATCTCAACCCTTTCTTTTGCATTCATCCTGAAGTTGTAACCGCAGTGTGGACATATTTTCATATTTCTCTTTAGGTCTTCGCTGTAAAGGAGAGTTTTACATTTTTCACATTTGAGCCATTCTCCCCTTTCAACCTGAAGTTTTCTTCTTCCTTTAAACTTGCTA
>JALTAS010000044.1 GCA_027058925.1 Persephonella sp. | reverse complement strand
CTGTCGGAAGAGATTGAACAGCTATTAAAAGAATTAGCATCAATTTCTGAAAAGATAACATACAGACAGGCAGATACACTTAAATGTCTCGGTTATCCATGTATAGGTGTAAAAACCCCTGATATAGATCCAGGAATTAGATTTATGGGAAAACCTGATGGGGGAGAGTTTCCTGCTTTTATAAAAACTGTTCTTATGGTTTCAAGAAATGATTACGATCTGACAGAAAGAACCGTTGAGTTTCTGGAAGAGCTTGACAGACCTGTTGATATAAAAGTTTTTATAACAAAAAGTTGTGGGTGGTGTCCTCCAACAATGCTGAAAATATTCAGTTTTGCACTTGTCAGCGATTACATAACAGCAACAGCTATTGACTGTTATGCATTTAATAAGCTTGCATTGAAATACAACGTGGCAGCTGTGCCGAAAGTTGTAATAAACGACAAGGTTGAGTTCGTTGGACTGAAGGAAGAAAATGAGATTTTAGGCCATATATTTGGGGCGGTAGGTTTATGAAAAGTCTGGCAGTTTTAGGATCAACAGGATCAATAGGAACACAGACCCTTGACATAGTAAGAGAAAATCCAGAAAAACTGAAAGTAAAACTGCTTGCAGCATCAAAGGTATCTCAAAAGCTCCTAAATCAGATAAGAGAGTTTAAACCTGAGTATGTATATCTTGCCCGGAAGGAAGAAATAAAAGGGGTAAAGATTCTTTCAGGGGAAGAAGGGCTTCAGGAAATAGCATCCCTTGATATAGATCTGTTTATAAATGGTATAGCCGGTATTGCCGGTATAAAACCCACTTACCTGCTGCTGAAAAACAGCAAAAAATTAGCAACAGCAAATAAAGAAGCCATAATATGTCTTGGAGAGGTTCTAAAGGAAAAATACTCTGAGATATTTCCAATAGACAGTGAGCATTCAGCAATATTCCAGTCATTGCAGGCAGGCAAAAAGGAAGACATTAAAAGGGTTATACTGACAGCGTCAGGTGGTCCTTTCTGGGACAGGAAAAATCTTGAAGATGTTACTGTTGAAGAAGCATTAAAGCATCCAAGATGGAAGATGGGAAAAAAGGTTACAGTTGACAGTGCAACACTTATGAATAAAGGACTTGAAATAATTGAGGCTCATTACCTTTTTGATATTCCTTACAAAAAAATAGATGCTGTAATACATCCACAGAGCATTGTACATGGTTTTGTAGAGTTCAAAGACGGATCTGTTATCTCCCAGCTTTCCTGTCCGGATATGAGAATTCCTATAAGTTATGCCATATCTTATCCAGAAAGGTGGAAAACAGGTGTAAAAAGGCTAAATCTGTTTGAGATAGGAAAGTTAGAGTTTTTTAAGCCTGATGAAGAAAGATTTCCTCTGTTAAGATTAGCGAAGGAGTGCGGAGAAAAAGGGGGATTTTATCCAGCAGTGCTGACAGTTGCCGATGAGATTGCTGTTGAGATGTTTTTGAAAGGTTATATCAAATTCACAGAAATTCCACAAATTGTTGAGAGGATATTAGAGAAGGCAGATTTTAAAAAGCCTGAAAATTATGAGGATGTTATCTTCATCATAGAAGAGACAAAGAAGATATTTAAAAATCTATACAAAACAGCAGGAGGAAAAATTGCTTAGTTTACTGGCTTTTTTGATTATGATCGGTGTTTTGATCACCATACATGAGTTTGGTCATTTTCTGTTTGCAAGACTTTTCGGTGTGAAAGTTGAGGTTTTTTCAATAGGTTTTGGTCCTCCAATATTCAGATGGAAAGGGAAAGAAACTGTTTATCAAATAGCAGCTGTTCCTCTTGGTGGATATGTGAAGATGTACGGTGAAGACTCCATGACAGAACCAATTCAGGGAGAAACAGAAAAAAAGGCTTACACCGATCCAAGATCTTTTGCAGCAAAGCCAAGATGGCAGAAAATCCTTATAGCTTTTGCAGGACCCCTTTTCAATATAATACTTGCCGTAATCCTTGTGGCAGCAGCATACATGGTTGGTGTTTTTGAGCCAAAATATATGAGAGAGCCTGTTGTTGTCGGTTATGTCCAGCCAGATTCACCTGCCGAAAAAGCAGGAATAAAACCTTTTGATAAGATAGTCTCTGTTGATGGAAAGCCTGTCAAAAATTGGAAACAGTTTACAGTCCAGATAACCATGAAGGCCGGAATGAGCGTTGATGTTGAAGTGGAAAGGGGAAAAACAAAAAAACTTCTCAGACTTAACATACCAAAAGATGTGTCAAAATCCCCTGTAGGTATCTCCCCCCTTATCCCTCCAAAGCTTGGGAACATACTTCCTGGATCTCCCGCTGAAAAAGCAGGTTTGAAAAAAGGAGACATCATAATTGCAGTAAATGGAAAACCTGTAAAAAGCTGGTTTGAGATAGTATCCCACTTATCAAAAATAAAAGAAAAAAAACCTGTATCTTTAATGATCAAAAGAGGGAGAAACATTTTCACAGTAAATGTTATACCTGAGTACAACAAAGAGGCTGGAAAGTATGTGATCGGAATATCTCCCGTTTATGACGCCCAGATAAAAAAATACAGCTTTTTTGAAGCGGTAGAAAAAAGCATACAGAAAAATGCTGAGATGACCGTCCTTCTTTTTAACTTTTTGAAAGATATTGCCACAGGAAGCATGTCCCTTCAGGAGATAAAAAATAACCTTGGAGGTCCAATATCAATAGCAAAATACTCTGGAGGAGCTCTGGAAAGTGGAGTAGGTAATTACCTATTTTTTACAGGATTTATCTCTCTTCAGCTTGGATATCTTAATCTGCTTCCTATTCCTGTTCTTGATGGAGGTTTGATACTTATTCTCCTTATTGAGATGATAATAAGAAGACCCCTTCCTGAAAAGGCAAAAGAATACCTTGCTTATATAGGTTTTGCACTTATCGGAACTCTTATGATTTTTGCCATATTTAATGATATTCTGAGAGTACTACAATAAAAAATATGTTAAAATAAAAAATCATATTTCTGTAAAGAGGTAAAGATGTCAACAAGGGTAGGAATTATTCTTCTTAGCGGTACACTGGACAAGGCTATGCCCTCCTTTATGCTTGGGACAACAGCGGCAGCCATGGGAATGGAAGTTGGAATATTTTTTAGCTTTTACGGTCTTACAGTGATACACAAAGAAAAAGTAAAAAAACTTAAGGTGTCTCCTATAGGTAATCCTGCAATGCCTATGCCTGTTACTGTTCCCCAGATCCTAACAGTAATGCCGGGAATGATGGATTTTGCCACAGGAATGATGAAAAAGATGATGGAGAAGCACAAAATACCTTCAATAGAACAGCTAATCCAGCAGGCCATAGACCTTGGTGTTAAGCTGTATCCCTGCCAGACGGCGATGCAACTGTTTGAGTTCAAAAGAGAAGATCTTATTGAGGGTGTTGAGGAACCTGTTGGAGCAGCAACATTTTTGAATTTTGTTAATCAGGCTGAAAAACCTATAGTTATGAATTTTTAGATATAGTCTTTCAAGATTATTGAGATTATTACAGATAGACCCCCCACCGCTGCGAGTATTATTCCGATTGTCCCGTTTCGGGACGCTTTTTCTACAACTTCCCCGTTTATATCCTTAGAGTTAACAGTTTTAACAGCAGAAACAGGAATTTTTTCTCCATCAACAATCATATAAATTGTTTCATCCATTTTTTTCAGTTTTATCTTTTCAGTAAAAAATTTTTTTCCTGTGAATGTTTCAACGCTGTAAAACTTTGACTTTCCTATAGATTCCCTGTATAGATCTATCTCCTTAACGGAGAGGATATAATAAGCATAAACTATTGATACTATTCCCCCAAAAAGCAGTGCATAGATAAATACTGAAGATATAACCCTTTTCATCTTTTCAAAAATGAGATTATTTTTGAGGAGCTTGTAAGATCGTGAATTAGCTCATTTTTATCAGAGTAGTAAGACAAAACCACAACTAACATCAAAAAGATTAAAGCTCCTCCAATCGCTCCTATTATTCTATCCCAAAAGCTGAACCTTTTCTTTTTTATAAAAAATCTTTTTACAAAAAAATAAACAAAAAAGGAAAGGCTGAAAATAAAAACAGCTATCAGGGAAAAAGATAAAAAGTTAAGAATTTCTAAAGGTGAATGGAAGTACGAAGACAGAAAAGAGGTAAGACTGTCTGAAAACTTAATACCTGCAGCTATGCCTACAGCAACACCTGTAGATTTTATGAAAAGTTCCGTAAAACCCCTGTATGCTCCAACAAGAACAAGGTAAAGGAAAAGAACAGAAAAAATAAGATCAATCATTTCAGGACAGTTTTTTCTTTACTATACTGCTGACAACGCTTCCGTCAGCCCTTCCCTTTATTTTTTCCATAACAGATTTCATTACCCTGCCCATATCTTTCATGGAGGAAGCTCCTGTTTCTTCTATCACCTGTTCAACAATCTTTTCTATTTCCTCTTCAGATAAAGGTTTGGGTAAAAACTCCTGAACAACTTTAAGCTCTGCTTCCTCTTTCTGGGCAAGGTCTTCCCTTCCTGCTTCCCTATACTGTTTTATAGATTCTTTTCTCTGTTTTGCATATCTCTGTAAAACCTGAATGATCTCTTCATCTGAAAGCTCTTTTTTCTTGTCTATCTGAACCTTTTTGATCTCAGATATTAGCATTCTTATAACAGATAGCCTTTCTTTATCACCGCTTTTCATGGCGGTTTTCATCTCATCCTGTAGCTTCTTAAGAAGCTGACCCATATTCTACCCCTTATAAAAGTCCTTTTTTCTTAAGTGCTTTTATCAATCTTTTTCTTGCAGCTCTCTGTTTCCTTTTTCTTTTTACTGAAGGTTTTTCATAAAATTCTCTTCTTTTCATCTCTGTGATTATACCTTCTTTTTCACATATCTTTTTGAACCTCTTTAAAGCTTTTTCAAAACTTTCTCCTTCCTGAATT
>JALTAS010000043.1 GCA_027058925.1 Persephonella sp. | reverse complement strand
ATCTTATTGTTTTTTTTGTCTTTTTAATATGTGTTTTTTGCTCATCTGCCCAGATCATAAATACTCCCCATAATCTGTCAAAAACAGGTCCAGGGACAATAAAAGCGGTTTCTGAAACTGAAATATGTGTATTCTGCCATATACCCCATAATGAAAAAGAAGGGACGCCGCTGTGGAACAGGAAAATGCCTACATCAGTTTACAATCTGTATGACAGTGAGTTTATCAGCCGTATGAACTACCCAACACCTCAACAACCTTCAGAGGTTGAAGGTCAGCCTGGAATAGTTTCAAGACAGTGTCTTTCATGCTACGACGGAACAGTAGCTATAGGGGCTGTCTATATAGTAAGAGGGACAGAACTTGGAAACTCTGTAATAAAGATGCAGAATGTTAATCCTGATGGAACTATGCCTTCAAACTCTGTTGGATATATAGGGACAGATCTTTCAGTTCACCACCCTGTTGCAATAGAGTATAACCCTGATATTCAAAAAAATTTCAGTCAAGGAGCCAAAACCTCTGAGCTTAAAAAACCTCTTCCTGATCCTCCAATAAAACTTTATACATACAACGGGAAGCAGTATGTTGAGTGTACATCATGCCATGATCCCCACAAGGAAAATAAAAAATTTTTAAGGGTTGATGTTGGAAATCTTGCACAGGACTTTAAACAGACATGTATCTCCTGCCATGATAAACATGGATGGACTGGAAGTGCTCATGATACACAAACCGCTGTTTATACAGATCCAGATGTTATAAACAAATATGGTGAAGGATCTCCTGTATCTGTTGCAGATTTAGGATGTGGAAACTGTCACACACCTCACAGAGCTGAAGGAACTCCACTTCTTCGTAAGTTTGAAGAGAATACATGTTTTACTGGAGCTTCTTCATCTTCAACAACAGCACCATGTCACGGAAATGGAGGAGCAAGGGACATTCAGAGCTTACTTCCCCCAAATAACCTTTATGGACATCCTGTTACTGAAGCTTCTATGGCAGGAATACATTCTCCCCTTGATTTTCTGTATGGTTTTGGTTCAACAGAAACAGATCCTGCAAACGGTAAAACGATAAAATTTTCAGACTCAAAACATGCAGAATGTATGGACTGTCATAATCCTCATTCTGTAAAGCCAGGTACCCATACCCCACAAAACCAGTGGTATCCATCTGTTGCTTCAGCCGATACAAACAATGTTTCCAATCCGTTATCCGGAATTTATGGTGTTGAACCTGTCTGGGGAAGTCTATGGACACAGCCTTCACAATTCCAGACACTTGCTTCGGCAACAAAGGAATACCAGATATGTATGAAATGCCATTCAAGATGGGCTCTCGGGGATTCGCCAAAAGCAGATTGCACAACCTCTTTTGTTTCAGAGCAGGATGGAACTATTTTAACAGACCAGTCATGTGAGTTCAGTCCAAACAACAAGTCTGCCCATCCTGTTGTTATGCCCCTTAACCAGATGACAGGTAATTACGAACCTAAGTCCCTTTCTTCAGATCAGCTAAAACCTCCTTGGAACTCAAATCCCGGAAATCAGACAATGTACTGCTCTGATTGTCATGGAAATGACAGTGAAACAATCAATCCGAAGGGTCCCCACGGATCTCAGGCAAAGTTTATGTTAAAGGGCCCGAATAAAAACTGGCCTGCTGATGAGAATGGAAGGCTTTATAAAGTGGGAGATATATTTGGTACAAGTTCTGATGGTGGAACAACAGACGGTCTTTTTTGTGTAAACTGCCACAACCTTGAAAATGCAGATGTTCATCAGTTTAAAGGTAATGGCTCAGGAGGTATGGGTGGAGGCATGGGAGGAGGTATGGGAAGCAGGTTTGCTGATTTCCCATGTGTTTACTGTCATGTTGCTGTTCCTCACGGATCTCCTGTTTCAAGACTTATAGGATATTCCAACTTTCCTCAGCCTTATAACTATAATGGGAACAGCCTTAAGCTTGATGGTTTTGTAAAAAATAACTTTTTAAGAGAAGGTGATGCACATTCTAACTCTTTTACATGCAGATGTCATAGAATGGGAGGAGGAATGGGCGGAGGTGGAAATTACGATCCTAATCCTTATCCATAGATGTTTCAGTATTTTCAATACTGTACAGAACAAGCTGATCTCTGATAAGCTCCAGAATATCCCTGTCAATATCTTTCAATTTTGATACAAAAACAACTATTCCGGTTATATCTTTGTTATTCTCAATTGTTACAGCATAAACATATGGAGCATTAAGGATTTTGTTAACCTCGTGGTTTTTAAACTCTAAAAATGGTCTGTCTATAAATTTCAGGATATCTTTGTTACACTGTATCTTCTCTGTTGCATAACATCTGTTATTTTTCAGATCAAAAAACATAATTCCGTCAGACCCAAGTATCTCGTTTATGTCGTATATCCATATCTTTAATGGGAATTTTTTTTCTCTCATTTTTTTTAAAGAGTTGTAAACGGAAAGGATCTTTTCCTGCTGATTTATCTTTTCCTGGTACGAAATATTTTTAATATAAAGGTTTTCCATGTCATTTTTTAGATCATTAAAGTATTTTTCTTTCTGGATAAATGTTTTGTTCAGACCATATATGCCTACCACTCCTCCTGCTATTAAAGGAATAAAACTGAATTCTGAAAAGTTCGCTGTGTAAAGAGCTGTAAAAACTGGAATAAAAGAAACGGATAAGAAGTATATAATATCTTTGTTTTCTTTCACAAACTCAGAAAAAAGTGGGATTATCAGTACAGATAGATACGTATAGCCTGTGAGATATACAGCAAAAGATATAAAAACAGCATCAATTAAAAAGTACAGGTATTTTGTGTTTTCATTTTTGGGGATAAGCAGGTAGCCAGATATGTATATAAGAGAAAGAATGGTCAGGGCTGTGCTGTACTCAAGATCCCCTGTGTATAAGGAAACTATTACACTCAGGGCAACGAAAAATCTTACTATTGTGCTGTATATCCCCATTTACTATCCTTTGTACAGGTTGTTTATCACAAAGTATAATCTGTTTACATAGTTTAATATTAATTTTTCATTTATGAATTCCTTTTTCAAGCTGTAAAGAAATTCGTTTGGCTGTGAAGAAAACCATATAATCGGAAGTTTGATCCTGTCTATATTGGAGTAGTCCTTTAACTTTTCTTCCTGAAAAGAGAATTTCTGCCCTTCAAAAATTTTTTTTATTTTTGCATAATGGTATGAATCTATCAGATTTCTACGGTTTTTTATTATGATTTTTTCATTTCCTAAACCGCAGTTTTGTATATTTATCACAGATAAAACCCTGTCAGCATCAATATTTTTAAAATGCTGATAAAGGCCCTCATAGTCTTTATGGAGCATG
Source organism: Persephonella sp. (assembly GCA_027058925.1). Taxonomy (GTDB): domain Bacteria; phylum Aquificota; class Aquificia; order Aquificales; family Hydrogenothermaceae; genus Persephonella_A. The sequence goes on along the minus strand of JALTAS010000043.1, from coordinate 1,580 downwards.
TCTGATGCAATAACTCTTATTCTGTAACCTCTTGGATGTTTTACATTGATAAACTTTTCCAGAAGATATAAAAGGGTTTTGAAAGATCCATAAAAGTTTATACTTTTTTCATCATAAAATACAGAATCATACGGAAAGTTTATGTATAAAAAATAAGCACCAACCCCTATATCAAAATAGTAGTTTGTGAATGTTTCTTTTATTTTTTTAATTGATAGTTTTATTGACATTTTTTCCTGATTTAAAAAGGATGGTACATAAAATATGGGAAACTTTTTTATGAATACAGGTTTTTTAATCTGTGTGTTTGTTACGACAGCTTTAGGTTTTGAAAGTTTCAGATAGTGGATGAAAGAAAGATCATCTATATTTTCTGTGTAGATTATTTTCCCTTCAAAATTTTCAAGGGCTATATGTGGGAAAGGGTAGGATAATTTTTCCATCTCCCCTTCTATCAGTTCATTCCCCTCATAACCAAAAGAAACAGGAGTAAGACTTAATTTTTTGTTTTTTACGTAGGTATATGCTTTTGTTATAACACAGTATTCTGTTTTTAAGTTTTCTTCGTTTATATCTGTACCCTTTACTCTCTCCCTAATGCCGGAAATAATAATCTCTTTAATATTTTTTCTCACTCAATAGGCACCACCCAGTCACTGTATTTTTCTATCTTTCCCCTTACAGCATCAAAATAAACAGACTGAATTTCTTTTGTTATTTTTCCAGGTTTTCCATCCCCTATTTTTCTGTGATCTATCTCAACAACAGGGGAAACCTGAGCTCCTGTCCCACAGAAGAAAACCTCATTTGCAACATAAAGCTCTGTTCTTGCTATATGTCTCTCCTCAACATCATATCCAAGATCTTTTGCGATCGTTATTATTGCATTTCTTGTAATTCCCTCAAGTATATCGTCAGATACAGGTGGTGTGATCAGTTTGTTATTTCTTACGATAAATATGTTTTCAGCTGATCCTTCAGAAACATAACCATTTTTATTAAGGACTATCGCCTCATCAGCACCAGCCAAAATAGCTTCTGTCTTTGAAAATGCACTGTTTACATAAGCCCCTGCAACCTTCAGTCTTGGGGGTATCATGTTGTCATTTAATCTTGTCCATGACGAGACTATAGCTTTTATACCACTGTTTATATCTATGTAATCACCAAGTGGGTATGTGTATATCGCTATCTTTGCTGAATATCCGATCAGCTTTGGACTTATCTTGAGATCAGAAAAATAAACAAGGGGTCTTATGTATATGTCAGACTTTATTTTGTTTATGATAATAAGCTCTTTTGTTATCTCTATAAGATCCTCAATAGTTTCTTCTATCTCCATATTAAGAACTTTCATATTCTGGAAAAGTCTCTGGTAATGTTCCTTAAAAAATAAACCCCACATTTTATCATTTTCTTTGTCGTAATAAGCTCTTATACCTTCAAAAACGGCAGTTCCGTAGTGGAGAGAGTTTGTTTTTATACTGATTTTTGCCTGATCTTCAGGTACTATTTTCCCTTCAAAATAAACATATTCCATTTATAACCTCCATGTTGGATCTTCATAAATATTTTAACAC
>JALTAS010000042.1 GCA_027058925.1 Persephonella sp. | reverse complement strand
GACATATATATTATTTTTTTATAGATTAAGGTTAGGGGAAGGGAGAGGTTTATATATATGTAATCTTTTTTTATATAAAGCTTGGGGGTAGGATTATGAAAAGGAAATTAATAGTGGCAGCTGTTTTAGGAATGGCATCTCTTGGATTTGCTGCCACAGAAGACATAAGATCAACAGTTCACAACCTCTCAACTTACAGTGATCCAACGCAGGGAGGTACTAACGAAGTATGTGTATTCTGTCATACACCTCACGGTTCAAACAGCAGTTTTGTCGGTGCTCCGCTATGGAATAAACCTATAGACCCTAACGTTACATTTCAGGTTTACGGTGGAGGACAAACAACAGGTGGAACAACCGTAGATCAACCGGGAGATACATCACGGGCATGTCTCTCCTGTCATGATGGTGTGAGCGGGGTTAATGTTGTTATCAATGCTCCAGGATCAGGTAATTACGATCCTAATGGAATATATCTTAACTACAAAGGGTCAACACAGCCGTGGAGAATGCCGTTTCCATTTGCTGTTGGTAAAAATGGCGCAGGTGGTAACTACGATCTGAGGGATGATCACCCTGTTGGTGTTGTTTACAGAGGAGATGAGACTAATCCTCCTGCAAGTTTAAAACCTACAAATACACAGATAAATGGATGGAACATAGCTGGGGATAAAGACGGGAACCCTGGCCCAACAATAGGTGATCTTCTCAGAAATGGAAAGGTTGAATGTGTTAGCTGTCATAATCCTCACCTTAATGCCCCAAGATTTTTAAGATCTGGAGATGGAAATACAAACAGCAGTGTTTGTAGAGCATGTCACAATAAATAAAAAAAGCCCCTTTAAAGGGGCTTTTAATATCCAAGAATATAATTAATCAACGCCTTCAATTCTTCATCATTCATAGCTCTAAACTTACCCATCTGTGTTTTCATCATATCAAACCTGTCAGGCCACACTATTGGATCTGCATGTCCTTTAAAAAACTGCTCAAGCTGTTTGGGATTATTCTTATAAAACTCTGCTATTGTTTTTAAAGAAGGCCCTATAGCATCTTTAGTCTCTTTATGGCATATGGGACAGGAATTTTTCTCAAATATCTTTTTGCCGTCAACCGCCCCAAAGGAAGATATGCTCACCGCCGTAAATGAGATAACAATGCCAGCCACTAACCTCTTCATTTTTTACCCTCCTGATTTTGTTTTTCTTCAAGAACTTTTATTTTTGATATAAGCCATCTATTGTCCTTTTTTATAAGGCTGTACTCTACCTTGTAAAATATGTCTGTTTCAGGCTTTACTATTTTGTTAATTCTTCTGTCAAAATATTTATATTTCCAGTGTTCCTCAGTAATAGCTTTTGCACTTTTTTTATTGATGCTGATATCCAGAAACTTTATCTTTTCTATCTTTGAATCCATAAAAAGTCCGTTTTCATGCCATGACTGTATCCATATGTACAGCTTTTGCGCGACCTTTTTTGTTGCAATATCCTGCATCCTCTTCACAAAAGTTCTTATATCCCTGTGCCTGTCTGTTTTTGATTCTTCAATAATAATGTTGTTGTACAACCTTATTGTTTCTTTAATCTTTTTTAGATCCTCACTTGCAAAAGAGAAAACAAAAAAACCGTATAAAAAAGCCTGAATTAACAAAACCTTACGGATACGAATCATATCCTCCTGCGTTCCAGTTATGACACATACCACCACCACCGCAAGATGGTGCATAGGCATCATTACTGTCTAAAATTGTATTCCATTTAAATCCTCTCATTTTGAGCTGCAGATTTCCGTTGTAGTTGTAGTTGTAAGGTTCAGGCATGGTTTCATATCCTATAAGCCTTGATATAGGTGAACCATGTGGCACAGCAACGTGACACTCAACACAGGCGATTGAATACATAGGACCAGGACTTGTCATCATATGAACTTCAGCTTGCGTTAGATCGTGGCAGTTTGTACAGAAAAGACCATTCGTTGTTCCTGCTTTCACATCACCTGTTGTGTATAAATCTCCATTATCTTTTGTGGGCCAGTTTGTGTTTGGACCTTTTAGCATAAATTTTGCGTTAGATCCATGGGGTCCTCTTGGATCAACACCATCTTCAGCTTCAGCACCGTGGCAGTCTGAACAATACATTGTCTGATTTCCTACATTTGTATTCCATGGAGGAAGAAGTTGTGCTGTAGTAAGGGGATCGGCATACCTTCCTGCCGATTGACTTCCTCCTGACAAGTTAAGCATCTCATTTGTTGTCATCACTACAGGATGGGCAGATCTGTTGTAAGGGTTAAACTCACAGGACTGATCTGTCAGAACTATATTGGACTGGCTTGATGTAAACTGTGTTGTACAGTCTCCATTTGGAGAATCACCGAGGCCCCATCTTGAGTGGCATTTCATACATATCTGATACTCTTTCTGAGCCTCTGCCATTGTTGTAAAACTGGAAGGCTGTGTCCATCTTGCAGGCCAGACAGGCTCTACTCCATAAACACCTGACAGCACATTAGAAACGAGGTTTGATGGGTTTTGGGGATACCATCCTGAAGGATCTGAATTCTGGGCATGTGTTCCAGGACTTGCTTTGTGAGGATTATGGCAGTCCATACATTCAGCATGTTTTGAGTCTGAAAATTTAACACTGAATGTTCCAGCAGGATCAACCTCAGCAGAAGTATAGCCGTACAGAACATCAAGGACAGTATGAATATCTGATATTGTTTTAACAGGATGTCCATATGTTTTTAGAGAAGGTAAAAGGAAATATATATCCTTTGCACCTCCTGATCCGTGACAGGGAGCTGTTGTTGAAGATGAAGAAGCCCCTGTAAAACATGTATTTTCTTCTATTTTCCTGAGAAGCGGTTTACCCTGTGCTCTATGAGGTGTATGACAGTTCCCACAGCCAAGATCTGCAACAGATACAGGGGATCCCTCACCGTAATGATTTGTAACATCTGTATCATTATAAACAAGTGTCTGGGTATTGTGAGCACCAACTGTCCATCCAGGTTTATCATGACATGACATACATGTCTGTTTAAAGTCCTGAGCAAGATTTCCAACATCAACCCTTAAAAACTGTTTGTTTTCCTTGTGGGGATCATGACATGATGTGCATTCAATATACTGCTTACCATTGTATGTATAAAGTTTTATAGGTGGATCAGGATTTGGATTCTTCAGTTCTATTGTTTTAACACTACCGTCACCAAATGTCTTTTGAATGTTGGGATTATACTCAACTGCAACAGGGTGGTGTATAGAAAGATCTGTTCCTATAAATGTTCTGAGTGTAGAAGGAAGGGTTCCATCAGGATTTACATTCTGCATCTGTATAACTGAGTTTCCAAGCTCTGTTCCTCTTACTATATAGACCGCCCCTATCGCAACAGTTCCGTCATGGCAGGAAAGACACTGTCTTGAAACTATTCCCGGCTGTCCTTCAACCTCTGAAGGCTGCTGAGGTGTTGGGTAGTTTATACGGCTGATAAACTCACTGTCATAAAGATTGTAAACTGATGTAGGCATCTTCCTGTTCCAGAGGGGAACTCCTTCTCTTTCATGGTGGGGGATATGGCAAAATACACAAATCTCTGTTTCAGAAACAGCCTTTATCGTTCCGGGTCCGGTTACTGAAAGGTTGTGCTTGGTGTTAACTATACCTGCATTCGCAACCGCTACCGAAATCAGTAAAATCAGTAATATCCTGAAAAACATATTCACTCACCTCCTTTCAGATACCTGAGAACCTGAATTCTCATGTTGTAAGAATCAGAAACAAAGATATAATCATCTGGAGATATTGATATATCAGCAGGAAAAGCAAACTCCCCCCTATCTGTTCCGTAGTATCCCACCACAAGAAGTAGCTGTCCTTTTCTGTTAAATATCTGAATTGCAGAAAGAAGAGTATCTGTCACATAGATGTTGCCATCACTATCAACAGCTATTCCTCTTGGATTTGCAAAACTTCCTATGGTTGTCCCCCTTTTACCAAACATTGTTATGAGCTTTCCTTCAGGGCTGAATATCTGAATTCTTGCGTTCATAGAGTCAGAAACATAGATGTTTCCTTCTTTATCTACCGTCAGGAAAGTAGGTCTGTTGAACTGACCTGGATCACTTCCCATCTTTCCTATTCTCATAATAAGTTTTTTACTCTTTAGGGAAATAACATAAATTGATCCTTTTAATGTGTCGGCTACATACAGCCTTTTTCTTTTGCTGTCCAGAGCAAGTCCTGTTGGTCTGATAAGAAGATTTGATGCTATCTTTCCTAAAAAATCACCATCCTCATTTGTTACGAAAACAGTTCCCAGAACAGAGTCAGAAACATAAATCTTTCCTCCCTCATCAACAGCCACATCTATAGGAGAGGAAAACTGGTAATCTCCAACACGATCTATCACCTTGACTTTCTTTTTTCTGAAATCAAATATAAATATTGACTTTGATCCTGTGTCTGTAAAATAAAGTTTTTCTCTCTTTATAAAGGTACCAAAAGGCTTTATCATCCTTTTCTTTTCTTTCCCAAAAAGCAGATCTGCAAGCTTTGAGAAAAAACCTTTTTTAACTCCGACATCCTCAAGTTTTTCTATGGATCTTACCCATTTTATCTTTGGCTTGTCCGGTGGAGGAGGCCAGACAAGATCTTGAGCTTCTGCCCTGAATGTAAAAAATAACATCAAAATCAATAATATCCTCATTTTTGACCCCTTTAGAAAACCCTGTAAACTTTAAATGTTGTTACGTAGTTATGCCTCTTTCCATAATTATCGTTATCTTCATAGTAATACTGTAGATCCCACTTGAAGTACAGGCTTCTGTATTTGTAATTTATCCCTGTATTAAGTGTTGCATAATTTGTGTTGTAATATGTATCTCTGTGAAGATCTATAGATAATTTATAAAGAAGGTTTCTTGTGAATTTGTAATTGACTGACATA
>JALTAS010000041.1 GCA_027058925.1 Persephonella sp. | reverse complement strand
ATTTTAAAGGATATAAATCTTGAGGTAAAAAAAGGAGAGATCATCGCCATTGTAGGACCAAACGGCGGTGGGAAAACAACCCTTATAAAAACGGCTCTTGGACTTATAAAACAGTACAAAGGATCGGTCAGAATTTTAGGAAAAAAACCTGAAGAAGCTGTAAAAACAGGAAAAATAGGATACCTTCCCCAGAAGGCACAGACCCCGAAAAATTTCCCATTCTCTGCACTTGATGTTGTTTTGCTGGGCTTGATTAACAAAAAAATGGACAAAAAAGAAAAGATAGAACTTGCAAAAAGATACATATTTTTTGTTGGAATGAAAGGTTTTGAAGATCACCCTTACGGAAAGCTTTCCGGTGGGCAACAGCAAAGAATATCAATAGCCAGAGTTCTTGTTTCTGATCCTGAGATCATATTTCTGGATGAGCCGTCAACAGGAATAGATATGGTAGCACAGGAAGGATTTTATGACTTTTTAAAAAAGATAAGAGATGATAAAGGCATTACAGTTGTTATGGTATCCCACGATATAGGGGTTGTTGGAAAGTTTGTTGACAAAGTGGCAGGTCTGAACAGGTTTCTACATTATTACGGACATCCAAAAGGTTTCTTCCAGAAACATATACTTGAGAAGCTTTACGGATCTGATGTTGAGCTTATTATTCATTCACCAGAATGTGTAACATGTGAGCATTTCCATTCTGATTTTAAGGGAGAAAAATGATAGAACTTATCAGCATACCTTTTGTTCAAAATGCACTTATAGGTGGGCTGATTCTTTCTGTTTTACTCTCTGTATTGTCCCTCTTTATATACCTTAAAAGCTGGTCTTTTATAAATGTGGGTATATCCCACGCCACATTTGGGGGACTTGCTTTAGGATTCTTTTTAGGATTTTCGCCAACATTTTTTGGCGTTGTTTTCGCTGTTATTACAGGATTTTTAATAGGTTTTATAAGCAGAAAAGGACAGATACATGAGGATGTTTCTATTGGAATTTTGTTTTCAATATCTATGGCTTTAGGAGTTATTCTTATAACCCTTTCTCCGAATTACAACACTGATCTGTTCACATTTTTATTTGGGAATATCCTGACAATCAGCAGAGAAGATATATATATACTTGCTTTTTTTACAGTATCTTCCCTTGCCTTTATCTACACATTTTTTGACAGGATTATGTACTGCTGTTATAACGAGGAAGTTGCGTATGTCAGCGGAATAAACACAACATTTTATTACTACAGTCTGATGCTGATTATTGCTGTAGCAACTGTTCTCTCTGTGAAGCTTGTTGGTGTTATCTTAGCCTCAGCAATGATGATTCTTCCGGCTGCATTTTCCAATCAGATTTTCTGGCACTACAGGGGAATTATAATTCTGTCTATTTTCACAAGCATTGTTATGGTAATCTCAGGAATATTTGTATCTTTTTATTTTGATCTTCCATCTGGAGCAACGATAGTATTTCTTTATTCTGTTCTTTTTGGATTTGCTGTTTTAATAAAAAAAATTGTGCAAAAGGTTTAACATGGACAGATTTTTAGGGGAAGTTAAAAACAGCACATTTTTCCTCAAAGAAGAAGAGTTTAAACATGCAAAGGTAAAGAGGGTAAAAAAAGGTCAGATAATAGAAATAAATGATCTTAAAGGAAACATTTTCACCGGAGTTATTGAGGAGATAGGAAAAGATTTTATCCGGGGAAAGATTCTGAAAAAACTGCCTGTTAAAGAAGAAAAATTTTTCTTACAGCTTTTTTTAGGTGTTCCAAACAGACCTTCAAAGATTGATGACCTTATAGAACCTATCTCACAGCTTGGTGTTTCACAGCTGATCCCTGTAATAACAGAGCGAACAGCTATAAAAGAAAAAAATATAATGAAAAAGATAAACAGGTGGAAAAAGATCGCATTAAACTCAATAAAGCAGTGCGGAAGACTTTACCCTTTAGAGATCACAAATCCTATTAAACTAGAGGACATAAAAACAGAAGCTGAAAAAAAAATAGTTTTTTTTGAGAGGGAAAAACATTTCTCCCTGAAAAAAGAAAAGATAAAAAAAGCAAATTCTGTAGCTATCTTTATAGGTGGAGAAGGGGGAATAACAGATGCTGAGATAGAAATCTTATCAAAAAAGGGATTTAAACCTGCATCTTTAGGAGATTACATACTTAAGATGGAAACAGCTGTTATAGTGGGAATTTGTCAGGTAAATTTTGTTTACAGGTAGTATAATTATTTAAATAAAAATTGCGGGGTGAGGTATGGCTTATCCGGTTCACAGATTGAGAAGGTTAAGAAAAAATGAAAACATAAGAAGGCTTGTTAGAGAAAACCATATATCTGTTGATGATCTTATATATCCATTATTCATAGAGGAAGGGGAAAATATCAAAAAAGAGATACCATCTATGCCGGGTATATACAGATGGTCGTTAGACAGGATAGATGAGGAGCTTGATCAGGTGTCTGATCTTGGTATACCTGCTGTTTTGCTTTTTGGAATTCCCCAGCACAAAGACCAGATAGGAAGTGAAACATGGAATGAAGAAGGAATTATACAAAGAGCTATAAGACATATAAAAGAAAAATATCCTGACCTGTATGTAATAACTGATGTATGTTTCTGTGAATATACTGAACATGGACACTGCGGTGTATTACACGGACATGATGTTGCAAACGACCCGACTCTTGAAAACACAAAAAAGCAGGTTGTTTCCCATGCACAGGCTGGGGCTGACATGGTCGCACCTTCAGGTATGATGGACGGCGTTGTGAAAGCCATTAGAGAGGCTCTTGATGGTGCAGGTTTTACAGACATACCTATAATGGCTTATTCTGCAAAGTATGCATCAGCTTATTACGGACCTTTTAGAGACGCTGCAGATTCTGCTCCTGCATTTGGAGACAGGAGAACATACCAGATGGATCCTGCAAACAGGAGGGAAGCGTTAAGGGAGGTTTCATTTGATATAGAAGAAGGAGCTGATATTGTTATGGTAAAACCGGCTCTATCTTACCTTGACATTATCAGCGACATAAAAAATGAGTTTAAACTCCCTGTGGCAGCATATAATGTAAGCGGAGAGTACTCTATGGTAAAAGCAGCTGGAAAATTAGGATGGATTGACGAAAATAAAGTTATGATGGAAACTGTTCTTTCAATGAAAAGAGCAGGTGCAGATATTATAATTACTTACCATGCAAAAGAGATAGCAAAAATACTGAAAGGGCAGATATGAATAAAACAGGATTTATAAAGTACTATGTGGTGGGGCTTACTTTTATATCTTTTACAGCTCTATTTCTGTCCCTTAATTCTTCAGGAGATGTCAAAAAACTCAGGCAGGAAATATCCCAGAGGGATCAGCAGATTAAACAGCTAATGATAGAACTTAAAGAAAAAGACAAAAAAATTCAGCAGATAAACAAAGAAAAACAGATACTTGTTGAGAAACTAAAAATCATTGAGGAAAAGATAAAAAAAGCCAACAAAACGCTAAAAAGAAAAGGAATAAGAATAAGACTCCCTCAAGGTGGTAAATTCATACCAGCTGAAGAAGGGAAGAAACTACAGATATACGCAGACAACCTTGGAAAAAATATTGACAAACTCCTGAAAGTAATGTCTGACATCCCAATAGGAGTTCCACTTTACGGAAGAATAACATCAAGGTTTGGCTACAGAAAAGATCCTTTTAACGGTAGAAAAGCATTCCACACAGGTCTTGATCTGAGAGCAAGGTACAAACAGCCTGTATTCGCAACAGCAAACGGTTATGTTGAGTTTGCAGGGTGGTCTGCCGGATATGGAAAGCTTGTGATAATAAGGCATAAATACGGATACAAAACATATTACGGACACCTATCAAAAATTAGAGTCAAAAAGGGAAGATGGGTAAAAGCAGGAACTGTCATAGGATATGCAGGAAGTACAGGCAGATCTACAGGCGTTCACCTGCATTACGAGATTAGAAAATACGGGAAGCTAATAAACCCGTTGAGATTCTTATACCTTAACAGGACAAACTCATTCTGATGGAAAACAAAAAAAAGCTTATCTTAATAGACGGCTCATCTTATCTATACAGGGCTTTTTATGCCCTTCCCCCTTTAACAAGCCCAAAAGGTGAACCGACAGGGGCTATCTACGGTTTTATCAGGATGCTGTCAAAACTTTTAAATGAGCTAAACCCTGAGTATATCGCCGTTGTATTTGACCTTCCCGGAAAAACATTCAGGCATGAAGAATACAAAGAATACAAGGCAACAAGAAAAGAAACACCAGAAGATCTTAAAATCCAGATACCAAAACTGAAAGAGATAATAAAACTGTGGGGAATAAAAATAATAGAGATCCCAGGTTTTGAAGCAGACGACATAATAGCAACCCTCGCCAAAAAAGGTAAAGAAAAAGGATTTGAGGTTATTATTGTTACCCCAGACAAAGATATGATTCAGCTCATTGAAGATAGAATTTATATACTTAATCCTGTATCCGAAGAGCTGTTTAACAGGGAAAAAGTGAAAATGAAGTACGGCATATATCCTGAGCAGTTTGTGGATTACCTTGCTATAGTAGGTGATGCTGTTGACAATATAATCGGTGTTAAAGGTGTGGGACCAAAAACGGCTCAAAAACTCTTAGAGAAGTACGGAAGCATTGAAAATATACTTAAAAATCTTAATAAGCTTAAACCCAGAATAAAGGAAGCATTTGAGGAAGCTGTTGACAGGCTTGAACAAAACAGATTTTTAGTTAAATTAAAAAGCGATATAAATTTAGACATTGATCCTGAAGAACTTAAAAAAGAAAAAGCAGACCTCATGGCACTTAAAGAAAAATTTGAAGAGCTTGGTTTTAAGTCGCTCCTGAAAGAACTTGGAAAGGTGAAAAGCGTTGAAAAAAAAGGAGAGCAAAAAAGCCTCTTTTAGACCTAAATTTACAGAAGAAGAGCTTTTAAGCAG
>JALTAS010000040.1 GCA_027058925.1 Persephonella sp. | reverse complement strand
GCTTTTTCTTCCTCAGGAAGATCAAGGTAAAACTCAAAAGGAACTTCCATATAAGACTCTGAGTTGTCTATCTCAAAAACGGGAGCCACCTGTGTTTTGACTTTCTCAGGGTGTCCTTTGAATATAAAAATCTCTATCTTTTTCTCCATTGTTTTCATATAACCACCTCTTTTTTTAACATTCTATGCAAAATAGCTTATTTTATGTGTGATTTATCTCATCTCCTTAGAATTGATTATAAAATTTATATTATACATTTATTTGAGGTGAAGTATGTTTATAACAGAAAAAAGAGCTAAGAAAATAAGAGCTGTGCTTGAAAAAAGACAAAAATATCTGCAGGTATTTTCTGACAATGTGACAAATCAGCATAATTTTTCAGCAATAATGAGAACATGTGATGCTGTTGGTGTTTTGTACCTTTATTACAGATATCTGGGGAATGAGGAGATAATTAATGAAGAGATAACTATGGGTTCCCATAAGTGGATAATTCATGAGGAGATAGATGATATTGACAGTTTTTTTCAAAAAAAGAAAGATGAAGGGTTTCAGATCGTTGCCACTCATTTATCTGAGGATAGTATTCACTTTAGAAAGGTAGATTATACAAAACCTACACTTGTTGTAGTTGGTAACGAGATAAATGGTGTCAGTGAAGAGGTTTTGAAATATGCAGACAAAAAAATAATCATTCCAATGTATGGTATGGCTCAGAGCCTTAATGTTTCTGTTGCCACAGGGGTTATTCTGTATGAAGCTCAGAGACAGAGAGAGGAGAAAGGAATGTACAAAAAGCCATCATTAACTCCTGAAGAAATTGAAAATATACTGAAAAAATGGGCTACACATGATCTTATAAAGCATAAAATGAAAGAAAGTGCTGTCAGACATATAAAAAAATAGATATTGCCTGTTAATAATCAATTCGTAAATTAAGAAGTATAAAACAAATTGGGGAAGAAAAAATGATAACCGTAAAAAGTCCGGCATTTGAGGAGGGGGGATACATACCTGTAAATTATACATGTGATGGTTCAGATATATCTCCTGAGTTAAGATGGTATGGGTATCCTCCAGAAACTCAAAGTTTCGTGGTTATAATGGATGATCCTGATGCTCCTTTAGGAACTTTTACCCACTGGATAGTTTACGATATTCCTGCTACTTTGGAATATCTTCCTGAAGGGTTTCCAAAACTTCCTGAGGTAGAAGGAATAAAACAGGGAATAAATGATTTTGGAAAGATAGGTTACGGGGGACCCTGTCCTCCTCTTGGTAAACCTCACAGGTATTTTTTCAAGGTTTTTGCTGTAGGTCAACCTTCACTGGGTTTACCAGCAGGAGCATCAAGGCAGGAAGTTGAGATGATAATGACTGGAAAGGTAATTGATGAAGGTTATCTTGTAGGCATTTATGGAAGATGATTATCTGAAGTTTTTAAACATCCATAATGCGATAGACTGTATTTCTTCAGGAGAGATATTTTTTATGGGGGACATTAGACCCCATCTATCAATACAGGGCTTACAGACTGATTTTTCAGGAGAAGGCTCTTTTAAAAAATCTTCAAGATAATCTGTGAAGCTGTCCTTTTTTCTGTAAAAATATTTTATCTGTCTTGTTAATGCATCCATAGGGGGTGCTTTTAGTGATAAATTATCTGTTGTTTCATCTATTTTTTCTATGTGACATGAAGAACAGTACTGTTTGTAAACCTGATAACCGTATTCTTCTGCATAAGAAAAAGAAAAGATAAAAAGAAAAAGTACTATCAATACCATTAAAACCTCACTCAAACCTTATTCCAAAATATGATATTTCAACAGTCTGAGTTTTTCCACCTGTTCCCTCTGTAAATCCAAACTTAACATCTGTTAGGTTATCTGTCCAGTCCACACATCTTTTGACGTCTGGAGAACTTGAGTTGTAGTCTTTAGTCAGATCATCACAGTTTGTACAGTCAATCCATGCTTCTATCAGCATTTTTGTTCCCCTTCTTAGTCCACATCGGGTGCAACTGTTGTTACACTGTGTATGTATCTCCATTCTGAATGAATGTTTCACCCCATCTTCAAGCCATGTTGGTGTCTGGGTATAGTAGCAACCGGGTTTAGTGGGATCATTAAAGTTTGTGCAGTTAGATGTTACCCTTGCAGAAGCGGTTGAGCTTCCTGAATGGGTGACGTTTCCGTTAAAATCAATGGAAACATGGTTTAGACCTCTTCTAAAAAAAAATCCTGAGTAAGGATCCAGATAATTTTCATTTGGGGTTGACCAGAATGTGTTAGGGTATGTGTCTATCTCAACAGCTATACTTTCCTTATCAAGCCCATCGTAACCTAATTTTCCTCCAGTTCCTCCACAGTTTAAATTCCATGGGGGTTTTTGTCTAACAACAAATGTAAAACCATCAGCATCACCTCTGCTGTCAAAAGAACTGTCAACAGTTAGTTTGAAGTAAAAAAAAGCTCTCAGGGTTTTATTCTTCAGCCTGAATATCCCGTTATACCAGAAACATCCATAGGTAGTTTTTTGTCCATTTCCAAAGGTAACAATCCCATTGTTCTGATCAGGATTTACAGCATTTGGATTATTTTCAATCTGACTGAAGTTTCCAAGATCGTTGGCAAAGCTTACCTGTGATCCTGGAGGTGCTGATTGTCCAGATGAAGAAGTCTGGGGGTTTACTGTTAGCACAAGGGATTTTTCTGCCACATTTCCTTCAGAGTCTGTAACAAAAAATCTAATGTTGTAACTGCCTGCCTGACCGGAAGCGATAGTTCCTGACAAAACAGGAGAGCTGCACTGATTCCAGTTTGCTCCTGAGTTGACTGATCCGTCTGGATTTAAGCAGTTTGTTGAGGCTGTCAGGTTGTTTCCACAATTAACAGATATTCCGGCAGGTAAACTTCCCTGAAAACACCATCTATAGTCTGGATTTGTATCTGAATCGCTTCCATCTGGAAATGTTATCCCACCTTCAGCAAAAATAGTTGCGTTGTATGATGAGTTTTCATATCCGTAGGGAAGTTCGTTGTTCAAAATAGAGAGCCTGTTTTCGCACCTTATTTTTGTCTGAAGCTCCCCAAGTGTTATCCATTTTACTATGTCATCGTATCTTTCAGGTCTGTTCATGTCTGATGGAAAGTTATCAACATTGTCTATTCCATAGTCATAAACATTTATTGTTGTTGGTGTGCTAAGAAGGATTGTGTGATCCTGCGTGTATGTATTTCCATCTCCTGTCTGAATGTTGTTGTTTAAGGATCCGCTAACCAGTAAAAAAGCCACATTTTTAACATCTATAGGGGATGAACAGGCCGTATCACTGCATATCCTGACAGTCAAGTTTGTATTTTTCTTTCTACAGACAAGTTTTGAAGCTGATGTGAGATCTTGATCAACAAAGTATTTAATCTTTTTTCCAAAGGGATCAATAGGTGTTCTTACGATGCTTTTAAACTCATTATCATTTGATGGGAGTCTCAGTGATGATCCTGAGTAGGAGATTAAAGAGTCTGTAGCTGCATTTATGATCTCTTTTGTTGTGTTAATTTTTGCCCTTTTAACAAGTATTCCAAGTGCTGTTATACCTATACCTGCCAGAAGACCGATTATGACCAGAACCATAGCCAGCTCAATAAGGGTAAAACCCTTTTTACTCATAACTTCCTCCTAACAGTTTGATCCTGTCCTCAACTATTTTCCTGAGGTTATTATCGGAAATGGACATTCTGTTTATATATCTGTACACCTGAAATGCTTTTTTTGTTAAACCTTTTATCTCAAGTATCCTTGCGTATGCGTAGGCAATGTATGGATCATATGGATTTAGCTTAAAGGCTTTTTTGTAGTATTCATGAGCTTTTTCTATCTCTCCGGATTTTTCCTCAAGAACTCCTTTTGTGTAGCTTAAATATCCTGACTTGTCTTCTAATTTGTTACTGAGAAAGCCTCTAACAAGATTTATCTCTCCATTTTCTATTAAGAAAATGAGTATCTGTGATATAGCTTGAGGGTTTTTTATCTTTTTTAGATTAGAAAGGGCATTATTCTTTTCTCCTGTGTAGATCTGGAGAACTATTATATTTTTCAACAATCTTTCTGAGGGGTTGATCTGATAGGCTTTCAGATAGTAAGAAAGACTTTTTATGTAATCCTGTTTTTCAAGATATTTGTTACCAAGCGATATATATGTTGAATACAGGTATGAAGAAGATTTTTTGGGTTCCTTACTCTTTTTTGGTTGTGCATTTTTTATTTCTGGCTCTGATTTTTGCTCTACCTGTTTTTTTTCAGGGGTTTTTAGGATTTTTACCGGAAATTCTGATTTTTGAGGTTTGTTTATTTTTTCCTTTTTTACTTTGGCTATGTTTTTAGGTTTTTGTTCTGGAATTTCTTTTTTTTGAGTTTTTATTTCAGAAAGAATATTATTTTCCTCTTGAAGAAGCCTGTCCTGCAGAATATAAAGAAAAATTGCTGCTGAAGACAAAACAACAATAAATGAAAATAGTAAAACCAGATGTTTTTTGTCTTTTTTTCTGCTTTTTTTCAGATTTGGAGGAACAGGTTTTCCTTTTTTTCCTCCTTTTATTTTGCTTAGAGTGTCAATAAGGAGACTCATTTTTAACCTCAGTGAACCTTAATAATGTGAGGTCTCAAAAATATTATCAATTCTTTTTTCTGTTTTAGATACTCCTCTTTTCTGAACAATGCTCCAAGACCTGGTATATCCCCTAATCCCGGTATCTTACTGATCACTTTTCTTTTTTCAGTCCCTATAAGTCCTCCTATTATGATAAGATCGCCATCTTTCACTTTTACTATTGTTCCTGCCTCTTTTATGTTGAGAACAGGTGCTTCTGCAACAACCTGATTGTTGTCAATAAGCTGTCTTAAGTCCTCTATTTTTGTTGAAACCGGAACAATGTTCATCATTATATCTCTCTCTTCAATGTAAGGGGTTACCCCAAGCAATACCCCATCAAGCACATTTGTT
>JALTAS010000039.1 GCA_027058925.1 Persephonella sp. | reverse complement strand
ACTAATAATACTCAAAAAATAATCAGTTTTTATGATATATCATACATATTTTATAACCCTGACCTTTTCAAGGGTTATAAGACCTCTTTTTATGAATCCTTCAATCTTTGGGATAATACCTTCTATTTTTTCTTTTTTATCTACAGCTTCAATAACTATAGGAAGGTCTCCAGAAAGCGTCAAGAGTCCTGCAGAATGAATTCTTGAGGATGCCCCGTAGCCCAATATTCCTCTCAGTACTGTTGCACCTGCAATATCGTTCTCCCTTAGCACTTCAACAATTTTCTTGTAGGCCAGCTTTCCATCTACCCTATCATTTTCACCTATAAATATCCTGATAAGGTATGCTTCTCCTTCTATTCTCATCTTTTCCCTCTAAATCAAAATCCTGGCAAATATTAAACCTGCAATCCCTGCAGTTAAAGAAAAAAAGTTATTCAACAAAACGTTTATCACAGCTTTAATATACTCCCCATCCTGAAAAAGGGCTATCGTTTCGTAAGAAAATGTTGAAAATGTCGTGAACGCACCTAAAAAACCAACAGCAAAAAAGATCCTCCATACAGGATCTATGGACAGCTTTTCAATTGAAAGAACTGTAAAAAATACAAGAATAAAAGAGCCTAAAACATTTACAACAAGAGTCCCTGCAGGGAAAGAAAGACCTGAGTATTTATTTACAGTAGTTGAAACCAAAAACCTTAAGAGGGCTCCAAGAGCACCTCCAAGCATTACAGCTAAATAACTCATTTTATGAACTCAAGAAGCTGATTTATCTCTTTTTTACTACCTAAAAAAACAGGTGTTCTCTGGTGAATATCTGTTGGCTTTATCTGAAGTATGTCTGTTTTGCCGTCGGTGGCTTTTCCCCCTGCCTGCTCAATAATAAAAGCCATAGGAGCTGCCTCATACAGCAGTCTTAATTTTCCAGACTTGTTCTTTTTATCTGCTGGATAGCCAAACATTCCGCCTTTTATAAGGGTTCTGTGGACATCTGCAACCATTGAACCTATGTATCTTGAGGTGTAACCTTCATTTTTTAAAGTTTCTATATAATCATTAAGCCCCTTATCTATCCATTTTTTTGAGTTTGCTTCGTTTATAGAGTATATCTTTCCTTTTTCTGGAATCTTCATGTTTGGGTGGGAAAGGAGGAACAGACCCACAGATGGATCAAGTGTAAAACCGTTTACACCGTTTCCTGTTGTAAGAACAAACATTGTTGATGATCCATAAATTATGTATCCAGCCGCAACCTGTTTGTATCCTTCCTGAAGAAAGTCTTCTTCTGTACCTTTTACTCTTCTGTGAATAGAAAATATCGTTCCTATATTCACATTAACATCAATATTTGAAGATCCATCAAGAGGATCAAAAGCTATAACATACTTTCCGTTAACACCTTTTGGGGAGCAGAGAGGTTCATCTAATTCTTCAGAAGCAAGGGCAAAAAACTGACCGCTATCTGAAAGATGTTTTATCATTACTTCGTTTGAAAACTCATCTAATTTCTGTACCTCTTCCCCCTGTATGTTTGTTTTTCCTGCCTGACCTAATATATCTGCCAGACCTGCCATTCTAACATGTGCGGCTATAATCTTTGCTGCTGTCTCTATTGCAGTTAATGCCATAGAAAGAGAACCTGTTGCATCTGGGTGTTTTCTTTCTTCCTCAAGAATAAATCTGCTTAGATCCATACCTAAATAAGCCATACACCTCACCTCTTTAGTTTAGTGTTTCTTTTCTAAACTGTTTAAATTTTACTACAGCCTGTTTGTTTTTTAGATGCTGATATATGTAGTGAAAATCTAAAGCAGGAGCATAAGACCTAACTAACATCTTTATAAGATCACATACTGTCTCATCTCCTGCTATACATTCATTCATCATGTCTATTAACAGATCCTCTACAGACACAACATTGATTATCTGTCCTTCTACCTCAATCTGATTAAATGTCCCTGTAGGAATGATCTCAAACTTTTTGCTTATCTCAACAACGATCTCTCCTTTTGTCCAGAAATCACCCATCTGTTGATAGCCTAAATCTTTTAAAACTCTTATCAGTAGCTGAAGATCCGGAAACAAAAAGGAGATGATATTTGCAGGATACATTCCCTGTGTATAGACTGTAAGTGCAAACTTTCCAACTATGACAGGCTGTATTTTAGAGCCTGATTTTTTTATCTCTGTGTAAATTTCCTTGATAGCTTTTATCTGCTGGTCTAATAGAGACATTAACTCCTTCCTTCCGTTTTTTTAGCTAAAACTATTTTACAATAAGGTTTTTGCATTTCTTGATTTGATTTATACCGTATTAACTATTTAAAATCTCCGATAGGTCAATCTTTTTACCAAAAATTTTGATTTTTTCGTTCTTTTGGTAGATATGCACCGACTTAAACAACTTTCCTGAAGGCTGAGTGTATTTTTCAATGATATTGTCTTTAAGATTGATTATCCAGACTTCTTTGGCTTTTCCTTTTGCATAAACAGGAAGCTTTACTTCCCTGTAGTAATCCAGTGTTGTGTCTGAAACCTCAATTATTAGAACTGCATCTTTTATTTTGGGGATGTCTTCTTTCTGGTAAATCTCTTCTGGATAGACGGCTATATCTGGATACAACAGATTTTTTGAATCTACTTTAACAGGGTTTTGAATACTGACCACATAAGGTAGGCTTTCTTGAGAAATTAAACTGTTTAAAATTTTGTTTAGTTTGTCTACGGTTTTCATGTGTCTAAATCCTATTGGTGTCATAATAAAAGGCTCCCCGTTTATTAATTCCACTTTTTCTTCAGGGCTGAATATCCCTGCCTCATACATCTTTTTAAGATGGTTTATGGTGAATCTGTATGGTTTAGGGGATTTTTGTTTTGGTTTTGATGTTTTTTTAGATAGTGCTGCTGTCGGCATGATAAATCCTCACAGGTTTTTAAATAAATATAAAGCAGGGAGAAAACCCTGCCAGTCTGGTTTATTTTTTGAGTGTGCCGTAAGGGATTTTTACAGGTTTTACATACTTTTCAACAAGCTCTTTTGTGTTAAATGCGTTAAGTTTTCCAAAAAGAAACTCAAACTTTTTGTATAAAGCATCAAGAATTTTGTTTTTGTATTCCTCTTCCAAAGTCCACCACTGGTATTTGAAAGGTGCAAATCCTTTTTTTCTTGTTTTGTAAATAAACTGCTCTTCTGTCCAGCCTTCTTTCCATTCATTTTTGAGGTTTTCTTTTATCCAGCTGTAGATCTCATTTCTGAACTCTTCAGGTATAAGATCGTACATAATGTTTTGAAATCCTGTTGCAAGGTGTATCTCACAGCAGTTGTTTTCCGGAAACTTATCAAAAAGTTCATCAGGAAGTGTTGATGCACCGTGCTGGACAGTTCCTCCAAGTCCGTACTTTTCTCTTGCGACCTTTCCTATATCCCTCAGGACATTAAAGTCCAGCTTGACTTTTGCTATAGTTCCGTCAGGGAGAGGAACTCCTCCGTGTTCTGTTCCTGTCTGGACAGACATCTTTGATATCCCTGCCATACCCTCAGGCAGCTGCTCAAGGTATCCCTCCATAAATGCCTCAAACTCCTCAACAGTTGAATTTTTACCGCCGATATGTCCGATTTCAGCACCTACAGAAATCGTTATGCCTTCCGGTTCAATCTCTCTTATAAACTGGGTCATTTTTGCTGTGCAGATGTAGTTGTGGTACTGCTGCTCTTTCAGCGTTGGTTTTGAGTAATCAACAAGAGTGGAAGGATCTATGTCTATGTTGTAAAAACCTGCTTTTACAGCCTCTTCTGTCAGGTCTTTTATAGCCTGTAGCTCTTTTTCAGGATCTTCTGCATATTTTTTGACATTAAACTGGAAGTGATCCCCCTGTATAAAAACAGGTCCTTTGTATCCTTCTTTTATTGCTGCTGCAAGAACACAAGAAGCATACTCTGAAGGTCTTTGATCTGTATATCCGATTTCTGATTTTGCTATCTCAAAAATGAACGCACCGACATTATGGTTGTTTGCAACTTTGAACATCTGTCTTGCAACATCGTAAGTCATTCCCCTTATGTTAACGGCAGGTGTTGTTATCTTATCAACCTCACCTCTTCCCATAGCCATGTAGAAATCATGAATAGATGAAGGAACAGCTCCAAACTCATTGGCGATTTTTCTGATTAGTTTTCTGGCTGATTCTTTAGTTTCTGCATCTTCAGAAAAAACAGCGGTATAAATCAGATCATCTATAACTGTTTTTCTGAGCTTTTCTTCGTCTTTTATTGAGATGTTCTCCCCATCACATTCAACAGCCTGATGAGCTATTTCTTTCAGCTGATCTTTGTTTTTTGCGATAGATGGCATGAACTTACACCCCCTTGGTTTTGTTTGAGATAAATAATTATAACATTTATGGTCTTTTCAGGATTATTGAATGGGGTGTAGTGAATACAGTGAATGGTGAATGGTGAACAGTGAATAGTGAGAGGTGAAAAGAGGTAAGACGTCACAATGCCCTTATAACTCGGGACAGTTTCAATGGAGAAGATAGAAGTGAGAATATGGGAAATGGATGAGTCACAATGCCCTTATAACTCGGGACAGTTTCAATGAAACAAAGCTTGAGGAATTAATAGAAGAAAAAGAAAACCAGGTCACAATGCCCTTATAACTCGGGACAGTTTCAATAGCCCCTCTCTCGTCCTTGAGTATCAACGTATTCATTTTCCAAAAAGCCTGATTTCTGACAGACCTACTCTTAAAATAGCGTAAAATCTGAAAATTGTCAATTTTAAAGTCTCATTTATAGTCTCAATTGTCGCATATTTTTACCGTATTACTATTGATATATCTGCTTTAGAAAGGATTGAAAACTCACCAATTCAAAATAAACTAAAAATTTAATCACCTTTAACATGCCTGAAAACTTTGATAAAACTGATGTATAATACATAATTCCAGAAACTGCAGAGGAGAAAGATGGAGAAAATATCCAAATTTCTTAAAAAAGTTTCTCAGGAAAATGATTACTACTACTTCACATACGAAAAAACAGGAGAGATCTGGATAAGCGGATATAACAACGGCGTAAAATTTGA
>JALTAS010000038.1 GCA_027058925.1 Persephonella sp. | reverse complement strand
GGCATTCCTGCTTCTGAACCTGTTAAAAAAGAAGAAGAAAAAAAGGAAGAAGGCTTTGATCTGCAGAAAGCGATACTGAAAATAGGCAGAGAAGCAGGAGGAATAATTTCGGGAGTATTAAAAAAAACAAGCATAAAAGAAAATGAAGACAGTTTTACAATCATTGTTGACAGGACTGTATCTGATCTTTTGAATGACAAAATAGATGTAATACAAAAATATTTCCCAAAACCTGTTAATATTGAAGAAATTGAGATAAAATCTGAAAGAAAAAAACAGAAGAAAAGGGACGAATCTGTAGAAAAAGTACTTGAGCTTTTTAATGGAAAACTAATTAAATACGAGGAGGAATGAATGTTTAACCTTGGAAATCTGGGAGACATGATGAAAATGATGAAAACAATGCAGGAAAGTATGGAAAAAGCCAAAGAAGAGCTGAGAAATGAGGATATAATTGTTGAGGTTGGTGGTGGAATGGTAAAGATAGTTGTAAACGGTCTTGGGGAAGCAAAAGATGTTTTTATAGATAAAACACTTCTAAATGAGGAAAATCATGAAATCCTTCAGGATCTTCTTGTGGCAGCAATTAATGAAGCAAACTCAAGATCAAAGGAAGTGATGTCACAAAAAATGTCACAGGCTGCCGGATTACTTGGAAATATTCCGGGTCTGGATAAACTGCTGTGATAGAAAACATACTTCCCAAAACATTAAAAAAAGTCGTTGATGAGATATCAAACCTTCCAGGATACGGGGAGAAGTCTGCCCAGAGGCTTGCTGTTAATATACTCAATATGCCGAGAGGAGAGGCTTTTCAGCTTGTAAAAACCTTTATGGAAATGCTTGAGAGGGTTCATCCTTGCAGAGAATGTGGAATTTTGACAGAAGAAGAACTCTGCCCTGTATGTTCAGATGAAGAAAGAGACAGAACAACGATATGTGTTGTTGAAGAAAGTTTTGATGCATTCGCTATTGAAAAAACAGGAAAGTACAGAGGTCTTTACCATGTGATAGGGGGAAGGCTGTCTCCACTTGAAGAGATAACAGCAGAGGATCTTAATATTGATTCTCTTGTTAAAAGGGTTGAAAAAGACAACATAAAAGAGGTTATTCTTGCCACAAACCCTACAGTTGAGGGTGAGGCAACAGCTTCCTATATCTACAACCTTCTGAAAAACAAAAATATAACAATCTCAAGAATAGCATACGGTCTTCCATTTGGTGGTGTACTGGAAAATGCGGATGACTTCACCCTATCAAAAGCACTTGAGCATAAAACACCTATCTAAATCCTGACCAATTTTTGTTTTATCCTTTCCTATATGGTATTATTTATATAACACTGTTATAAAAATAGGAGGTTTATCATAATGTCAACCGCTACTGGCAAAGATTTGAGAGAAATTCGCTGGCATGGAAGAGGGGGGCAGGGAACAGTAACAGCGGCAAAAATGCTTGCTTCTGCTGCAATAATAAGAGGAAAGCACGGTCAGGCGATGCCTGAGTTTGGACTGGAAAGATCAGGAACTCCTGTTAAGGTTTCTACCAGAATAAGCGACCATATAATAAATACAAGAGCTCCTGTTGATCATCCGGAGATTGTAATAATCACTGACCCTTCACTCATGTTCACAATAAAGGACATTATCAAGGCAGGTACAGACGAGAATACAGTTTTTATCGTAAACACAAACTTCCCTCCTGACAAAGTGAGAAAGATACTTGACATTCCAGATAATGAGCTTTGGATAATAGATGCCTCAAAAATAGCCCTTGAGGAATTTGGCAGAAATATTCCAAATACAGCGATGTTGGGAGCTGTTGCAAAAGCAACAGGTATTGTTGATCTTGACGCTCTGAAACAGGAAATAACAGAAGCTTTTGAGGCCTCATCAAAATTGAGAGCATTACTTCCACAGAACCTCAAAGCTCTGGAAAGAGGTTATGAGGAGGTTTACAAAGCTGATTAATGTTTTATCTCATAAAAACGCAGGTATTAACCGCTTAATATAAATGTACAATTCTAAACAAAAGGAGGATTATATAAATGAGCTATCAACTCAAACCATGGCATGAAATACCAATCGGTTCAATAGTTCCTGAAGCAGGTTCAAGTAAGCTTAATCATACAGGATCATGGAGAATGCTCAGACCTGTTCTCAATTATGACAAATGCACACACTGTCTTATCTGCTGGATATTCTGTCCAGACGACTCTATACCAGTTTCTCCTCAGGAGAGATTTGAGACAGACTTTGAGTACTGTAAAGGATGCGGTATCTGTGCTGTTGAATGTCCTTACGACGCTCTTGAGATGGTTCCAGAAATGGAAATAAAACTTAAAGAGCTTGAAGAAGAAATAGGTTAAAAATACGGAGGTTTAAAATATGGCTCAGACAAAAGTTATAGCTTTAACAGGTAATCAGGCTGCCGCAGAGGCTATGAGACAGATAAATTTTGATGTGGCAGCTGTTTATCCAATATCCCCACAAACCGAACTTATGGGCTTTTTTGCTGAATATGTCGCAAATGGAGAAGTTGATACAGAGATGGTAGCTGTTGATGGTGAACATTCAGCGATGGCAACATGTATAGGGGCAGCAGCTGCAGGTGCAAGAACAATAACAGCTTCTGCAGGTCCAGGAATCGCTTATATGCTTGAAAATCTTTATATAGCATCCGGTATGAGAATACCTCTTGTTCTTCTTGATGTTAACAGGGCATTATCTGCACCACTCTCTATACATTGTGATCATGGAGACTCAATGCTCACAAGGGATACAGGCTGGATCTCCATATTTTCGGAAAATGCGCAGGAGGCTTATCACAACATCATCATGTCAGTCAAAATATCTGAAAAAGCGATGTTCCCGATCATTGTTAACTATGACGGCTATATCGTCTCTCACTCTATTGAGGATGTTGAGATCTTAGATGATGAATCGGTAAGAGACTTTGTTGGGCCTTCAGATATAAACAGAATTCCTTATCCTCTTCTTAATACAGAAAAGCCCGTTACCTACGGAGCTACTGCACAGCCTGATTACTATACAGAGTGTAAATACCAGCAACATGTGGATTTTCTTAAAGTATATGACATAGTAAGGGAAGTTTTTGATGAGTTTGCCCAAATTTCAGGAAAAAGGTACGATCTTATTGAAGAATATAAAACTGAAGACGCAGAATATATAGGAATATCAATGGGTTCATCTTTTGGAACACTAAAAGATGCTGTTGACAGATTAAGAGATCAGGGCAAAAAAGTTGGAGCTATTAAAATAAGACTTTACAGACCTTTCCCTGTTAAAGAAGTTGCACAGGCACTTTCCAGAGCAAAAGGTGTTGTTGTTCTTGACAGGGCAGACTCTTTTGACGGTATAGGAGGACCTCTTTTCAAGGATGTATCAACAGCGCTTCTTGCAACAGATAACAATCCTTTTGTCCATAACTTTATATACGGACTTGGTGGAAGAGAGATACATGAAGAAGAGTTTATGAGAGCTTTTGATAGACTTGAACGCCTTGAGAAAGGCATTGAAACAAGAGAAAACTTTGTTGAATACTTACAAGTGAGGGAGTAACCATGGCGAAAAAAAGACCTATAGCACTTCTTTCAGAACTGGCTTCACATAAAGAAACTTTTGGCGGGGATATGCCTCTTGCTCCAGGACATAGAATGTGTATTGGTTGTGGCATCCCACCTATTGTCAATGAGATACTTCTTGCTATAAATGAACCTGTGATCGTTTCAAACGCAACAGGATGTCTTGAGGTTACAACAGGTGTTTATCCTGTTACAGCATGGAATGTTCCGTGGATTCATGTTAACTTCCAGTCTGCCGCAACAGTCATCGCAGGTGTTGAAACAGCCTACAAAGTCCTGAAGAAAAAAGGTATTATTCCGGAAGATAAGAAGATACATTTTGTTGCTTTTGGTGGTGATGGAGGAACCTATGATATTGGTTTTCAGGCATTATCTGCAACAGCAGAAAGGGGTCATAATGTCCTGTATGTATGTTACAACAACGAGGGATACCAGAACACAGGATATCAGAAATCCTCTGCAACACCTATAGGAGCATACACAAAAACAACACCTGTTGGAAAAGTAAAAGTTGGTAAACAGGAACCAAGAAAGGATCTCACAATGATTATGGCAGCCCACGGTGTTCCATATGTGGCTCAGGCATCTCCACACATATTCAGGGATCTCACAAGAAAGACAAAAAAGGCTATATCAATACAAGGATTTAAGTTCCTAAATGTTCTTGAGCCATGCACACTTTCCTGGAGATTTTCTCCTGAAGACACAATGAGACTTGCTAAACTTGCTGTAGAAACAAGATACTGGCCTGTATATGAGGTAATAGATGGCAAATACTGGAAGGTAAATATAAAACCTAAAAAACCAAAACCGATTGAAGAATACATAGCCGCTCAGCCAAGATGGAAGCATGTTCTCAAATATCCTGAGGTATTGGAAAGAATACAGAAAGAGATAGACGAAAAATGGAATCTCCTGCTTCACCTTGAAGAGATGTCAAAAAAATTAGCAGAGGAAGAAGGAATAGATTACGAAGCGCTTTTCAAACTTCCTGAAGAATAATAAAAGGGGCTTTATGCCCCTTATTCATAAGGTGTGTATCTGCTTTTCATAAATCTTCCAGCAGTTCTGTTGAGTATGCCAATCAGTTCATCTCTCACTTTTAATAAAAATTTTTTGAATTCAGGATTTTGAGGAGCATAAATATCAGAATATTCAGATACATCCTCAACCATTATCTTGACTTTGCTTCCTTCTACATAAATCGCCATTTTGCAGGGTATGATAACACCGATAGGACGGAATTTTCCAATACCTTCCCTTAAATATTCAGCCTTACACAGAAGATGTGTTTTGTAAGGGGATTTTAGCCCTGCAGTTTTATCAACATTAATTGTATGTATAACATCCCATCCCTGCATTCTGATCTCCTCAAGAAGTTTAGAATTTACATTCTTGAAAGATCCTTTTGTTATCACAACATAGTAGTAACCTTTTTCATACTGGACAAAGTCCTCATAACCATAGGAAAGGCTGAAAATGAAAAATAAAACTGGCAGAAAAAATCTCATAATATCACCTCACTGTATTTTGTATAACTAAATATAAAATCATTATATAAGCTGTCTATACC
>JALTAS010000037.1 GCA_027058925.1 Persephonella sp. | reverse complement strand
GCTGATTTAGTAGAGGTCTGTTTTTGTCTCCTTCACATCTTTTTATTATCTCATCAAGGGATACATCTAACCAGACAACAAGACCTGATTTTTTCATCAGATCCATATTTTCCCTGTCTGCTCCCAGACCTCCTCCTGTTGAGATCACAAGGTTTTCTCCCTTTGCAAGATCTTTTATCTTTTTTTTCTCAAGATCCCTGAAATATTTTTCCCCCTTTTTTTTAAAAATATCTGTTATCTTCATTCCTTCCTCATTTTCTATCAGCTGATCTACATCAACAAATTTCATTTTCAGCTTTTCTGCCAGTATCTTTCCAACTGTTGACTTCCCGCTTCCCATAAAACCTACAAGATAAATATTTTTCAATTAAAGCCCCCTATTTTCAGAATAAAAAAAGCAGAGGCGAAAAGAAGAACCCAGCTAATGAAAGAGTAGATTATTGATCTTATGGGGCATACTTTGTAGAGATATCTGTTTATAAATATGTTTGATATAAATCCGGTAAGGAAAAGAGCGAAAAATACAAGATAATAAAACTGTGAGAGGATCTTTTCATTTATAAAGCTTCCTCCCAGAATAAAAACAAAAAGATATACAAAAGCACCGCTCAAAAATATTACAATTTTCTTCAGGATATCCATAGATGAATTTTATCATAAGGGGTCGGAAATGAAAATCAGGGTCAAGGTAAAACCAAACGCAAAAAAAGATGAGATAAAAAAGATAGAAAACAATTATTACGAGGTGAGGGTTACCGTTGTTCCTGAAAAGGGGAAAGCTAACAAAAGGGTTGTTGAGATGCTGTCAAAACATTTTAAAGTTCCTAAATCAAAAATAAAGCTTTTAAGGGGAGAAACATCAAGGGAAAAGGTTTTTGAGATACTAAATGATTAACATTGCATCACCGTAAGAAAAAAATCTGTATCTTTTCTCAACAGCCTCTCTGTAAGCTTTCATTATAAAATCCCTTCCTGCAAATGCAGAAACAAGAAGTATAAGTGTTGATTTTGGAAGATGAAAGTTTGTTATCAGAGCATCAACAATCTTAAAGCTGTAAGGAGGGTATATAAATATATCACTGAATCCCTCTTTACGACCTGTTTGGGCGTAAGTTTCAAGGGTTCTGACAACGGTTGTTCCAACAGCTATAACTTTTTTGCCTTTTTGTTTTGTTTCCTTTATCGCCTGCAGTGTTTCTTCAGGGATCTGGTAAAACTCCTGATGCATTTTGTGTTTTGTTATATCTTCAGTTTTTATCGGTCTGAATGTACCAAGTCCCACATGAAGTGTGCAGAAAGCTTTTTTTACGCCTTTTTTTTCAAGTTTTTCAAGAAGTTCTTTTGTAAAGTGTAGCCCTGCTGTTGGTGATGCTACAGCTCCCTGTTTTCTTGCAAATACTGTCTGGTAAAGCTCTTTATCTTTTTCTTCATCTTCCCTTTCTATGTAAGGAGGTAGAGGTATGTGTCCATATTTTTCTAAGAGCCTGTCAATATCATCTCCAATAAGCTCAACTTTTGCTTTTCCTTCTTCCTGTTTTTCAAGGAGTTTAACCCTGAAATCTTCACTTATAATTATTTCCTGACCTTCTTTCAGCCTTTTAATGTTTTTTATAAGGGCTTCCCAATTTTTTTCTGTGTAAGGTCTTAAAAGAAAGATCTCTATCTTTGCACCTGTTTTTTTTCTTCCTATCAGTCTTGCAGGAATAACCTTAGTGTCGTTCAGAACAAGAAGATCTCCCTCTTCAAGGTAATCTCCTATATCTCTGAATGTTCTGTGCTCAATCTTTTTGGTTTTTCTGTCCAAAACCATAAGCCTGCAGGAATCTCTCGGGTCTACAGGGTACTTTGCGATAAGCTCTTTTGGAAGGTTGTAATCGTAATCTGAAAGCTTTATCATTTTGATATCTTTGAAAGGAGAATAAATATAAGTGATAGAATAACACTTATTAATATTGATGTGGCAAGTGGAAAGTAAAAAACAAAGTTGTCCCTTTTTATGTATATGTCTCCCGGAAGCTTTCCAAGCCCGAAGGGGAGCTTTTCAAAAAATGTTAGTAGCAGACCGATCAAAACAATAAAAAGCCCTATCAATACAAGCGTTTTTCCTATCCCTTCCATCTTTCCCTTTTAAGTTTTTTACAAAAATTATACCTGTGTTTTGTTTAATCAATATCAAAACCCATTTTATTTTTTTTGTTGATTATCTCTTTTAATCTTTTTGTGTTCTGCCTGATGTTTTCGTCCCTAAAAACCGCCGAGACTACAGCTACATTTTCACACCCTGTATCCAGAACAGACTGTATGTTCTGCTCATTTATTCCTCCTATAGCAACAACAGGCTGGATTGATATCTCAACAGCTTTTTTCAGCTGATCCAGTCCGGAGATCTGTGCATCTTTTTTAGTTCCTGTAGGGAAAATACTTCCAAATCCTATATAATCAACAGGCAATCTGTTAGCTTCCTCAACCTGCTTAAGGTTTTTTGTTGATAGCCCAACAATCTTATCAAAACCTATTAGCCTTCTGACAACCTCCACATCAAGATCGTCCTGACCAACATGAACCCCATCAGCATTGACAGATAAAGCTATATCTACCCTGTCATTTATTATCAGTGGTTTGTTGTAGTTATCGCATATTTTTTTTATCTGTACAGCTTCCTGGTACATTTCTCTGGAAGATTTATTCTTTGCCCTGTACTGGATAACATCTGCTCCACCTAAAATAGCATCCTCAACAGCTTTTCCTATATCTTTTCCTTCAAGTAGTTTTTCATCTGTTATCACGTATAAGGAAAGCTTTATATTTTTTCCCATACCCTTTATATACCCTCAATAAGATCTTTTACTTTTTCTTCTATTTTATCCCTTATTTCCCTAAAAACTTTCAGTTTTTCTTCTTCTGTTCCCTCTACCTTTGCAGGATCGGGAAGTCCCCAGTGTATAGTTTTTGCCCCTACTACTACCGGACAGTTTTCGGCAGCATCTCCACAAAGTGTTACAACATAATCAAGCTCATTCACAGGAATTTCTTTTAGAGATTTTGATCTATTTTTTGATATGTCTACACCTATTTCTGCCATAACCTTTACTGCAAAAGGATGAACATAACCTGATGGGTCTGATCCTGCAGAATAAACTTCTATATCTTTTCCAAGTTTTTTGGCATAATATTTCCCAAAACCTTCAGCCATCTGACTCCTCGCAGAGTTTCCTGTGCATATAAAACCTATTTTTACAGACATTTACTTCTCCTTTTCTGAAAGTGCTTTGAATATAGGAGCTGCAGCCCCTACTATCCCATTGTTTGCTGCATGTCTAACAATTTTAACAACATATAAAAGCTCTTCTTTTGTCGTTCCAAATGTAAGTGCGGCATTTAAGGTTGCTTTTATGCATTCTTCATCCTTCATTGCAAGTGCTGCAGCAAGATAGATCAGGTTTGCTGTTTTTGGATCAAAGGGGGAGTTTTCATCACTGACACTTTGTTTTGAAGAAATGGCTATCTGCTGGACTATATCAGGTGCAACGTCTTTAGCATAAATTATTGCTTCAGGGATGTTTTCTTTACCACCAAGCTTTTGAGCCATCATCTCTAAAATCTGTTCTACACCTGGCATTTGATTTTGCATTTTTATTTACCTCCAGATAAGATTCCATAAATAAAGTCCAAATAGTGTAAAAATTAAAACTGGGGGAGTAATAATTATTCCCACCTTGAAATAGTAACCCCAACCTATTTTTATTCCTTTTTGTTCAAGAACATGAAGCCATAGTAGTGTAGCAAGAGAGCCAATGGGGGTTATTTTAGGTCCCAGATCACAACCGATAACATTTGCATATGCAAGTAAATGCTGAATGTTTTCTTTAAAGCCTGTATCTGCTATAGCAAGGTCAACAACCATTACAGAGGGCATGTTGTTCATAATTGCAGATAAAACAGCAGCTAAAAATCCTGTTCCGACTATACCAGATAAATCTCCATAGACCTGAAAGTTTTTTATAAACTTTGCAAGCTCATAAGTTAAACCAACATTTTTTAGCCCATAAACAACCACATACATACCAATTGAAAAAACAACGATTTTCCATGGAGTTTCTTTAAAAACAAAAGTTTTCATATTGATTATTTTTTCTCTGTAAGTTGCAATTCCAAGAACAACTGCACCAATAGTTATGATTATTGAAACCGGTATGTGATAAATCTCTGATATTACAAAACCTATAAGCAAAAATCCGCCAAGCCACCATGTGATCTTGAAAATAAACCAGTCTTTTATAACCTCATCTGGATTTTTAAGAAGGGAGGGGTCATACTCTTTGACAATATCTCTTTTGAAGAACAGGTATAAAACAACTAAAGTGGCTAATAATGAAAAAATGTTAGGAACAATCATCTTAAAGGCGTACTCAATAAATCCAATACCAAAAAAATCTGCCGTAACAATGTTCACAAGATTTGAAATAACAAGAGGAAGGCTTGTTGTGTCAGCAACAAAACCGCTTGCCATTATAAATGGTAAAATAAATCTATCCTTCAATCCCAGGTGCTTTATCTTTGCATAAACAATAGGTGTGAGCATTAAGGCAGCTCCGTCATTTGCAAAAACGGCTGCAATCAATGATCCAAGGAGAACAATATAAACAAAAAGTTTGCGACCATTTCCTTTAGCCCTTTTCATTATATGAAGGGCTGACCATTCAAAAAATCCGATTTTATCAAGTATAAGAGAGATAAAAATAATTCCAACAAAGGCAACTGTTGCATCCCATACTATTTTTACGACAATCCATACGTCCTGTAGAGATACAACGCCAGTCAGAAGGGCTAAAATAGCCCCAATGCTGGCAGTCCAGCCTATATTAAGACCTTTTGGCTGCCAGATTACAAACAAAAGTGTAAGGAGAAAAATAGAAATAGAAATTAAGGTCTTATATTCAATCATTTTTTATCTCACAAGAGGGTTTTATATTTTCAGGTGGGATTTCACTTAATAGAAAAGGGATTAAAGCATCAAGGACAGGATTTTCTTTGTTTAATGAGTAATAAGACCATTTTCCTTCCTTTCTTGATTTTACTATTCCTGCTTTTCTTAAAATCCTCAGATGAAAAGAGATATTAGGCTGGGAAAGACCAAAAATTTCCTGAAACTGACAGACACAAACCTCTTTGTTATCGATCAGTATCCTGACTATTTTAAGCCTTATATCATCAGATAAAGCGTA
>JALTAS010000036.1 GCA_027058925.1 Persephonella sp. | reverse complement strand
GAAAATAACAGAAAACATAAAAGAAGTCCCTGAAATCCCTGAAGAAAAAAAAGAGATAGCAGAGTTTTATGACTACGAAGGGTTTGATTATCCTTATATATCACTGTGGGATTTTGGATATTTAGGGAGAAGGTCTGATAACCTTATGAACTACAGGCTAAAAAGGGAGTCAATAGTAGAGGTAAAAGATGAACATTAAGATGGGTATTGCAAAGGCAGGAATAAAACCTTCCGGAGATTACGACATACTCGTTTTAAAGTTCAGACCTTCTATTTACAGCCTTGTCCTCACACAGAACAGCCTTGCAGCAGCACCTGTTGTTTATGACAGAATGGTATCCCAGATGACAGACAGGATCTCTGCCATCGTTGTAAACAGCGGAAATGCAAATGCCGCAACAGGTGAGGAAGGGCTTCAAAATGCACAGATGATGGCTGAGATAGTTGAGGAATGTTTGAACCTTGGAGATAATCAGGCTCTTGTTTTTTCAACAGGCGTTATAGGTGTTCAGCTCCCTATGGAAAAGGTAGAAAAAGGGATAAAAGATGCCTGTCAAAACCTTACTGATCTTGATCTTGAAAAGGCAGCAAAGGCTATATCAACCACAGACTCATTCCCTAAGTATTACTCATACGAGGGAAGTATAAACGGCAAAACATTCAGGATACTGGGAATAGCAAAAGGTGCAGGCATGATCCACCCTAACATGGCAACAATGCTTTCTTACATTTTTACAGATGTGAAGATTGAAAAAAGCCTTCTTGATAAAATAACAAAGGTAATAGCAGATAGAAGTTTTAACTCTATAGATGTTGACGGCTGTGAAAGCACCAATGACAGTTTTCTGGTAGTTGCTACAGGAGAAACAGATCTTGAGATAAATGAAAAAAACAAAACAGAGTTTGCAAAACCCCTTCTCCATGTTGCTGTAGAGCTTGCAAAAATGATAGTAAAAGATGGAGAGGGAGCAACAAAGCTTATTCAGATAAATGTTCACAACGGATCAACAAAAGAAGAGGCAAAAAAGGTAGGTGAAGCGATCGCTCTGTCAAACCTTTTCAAAACAGCCATGTTTGGAAATGATCCAAACTGGGGAAGAATCCTTTCTGCTATTGGACAGCTTCATTTAGACATTGATTTTTCAAGGGTGAAGCTGTACATAGGTGATTTTTTGATATACAATGGACAGCCGGTTGATTACGACAGGGAAAAGGCTGTTCAGTATCTTAAAAACAACAAAGAGATAACAATTGACCTTTTTTTAGAAAGGGGCGATTCAGACTGGACTTACTACACCTGTGATCTAACGTACAGATACGTTGAGATAAATGCAGAATACACCACCTGATTTATCAGAATGTTAAAATAAATATTGCCCTAAAAAAATTTTGTTTATATATTTACTTATTAGTAATCATTACTGATAAGAATGGAGGCTGTTATGGATAAATTGATCATATTTGATACAACGCTGAGAGATGGTGAGCAGGCACCTGGATTTTCTATGACTGTGGAAGAAAAGGTTACAATGGCTCAACAGCTTGAAAGACTGGGTGTTGATGTTATAGAAGCAGGCTTCGCAGCTGCTTCTCCTGGAGATTTTGAGGCTGTTAACTCAGTTGCAGAGATAATAAAAAACTCAACAGTCTGCTCACTTGCAAGAGCTCTTGAATCTGATATTGAAAAGGCAGGAGAAGCCCTTGCTCCTGCAGAAAGAAAAAGGATACACACATTTATAGCAACATCACCTATACATATGAAGTACAAGCTGAAAATGACACCTGATCAGGTTATTGAAAGAGCTGTTTCTGCTGTCAGATTTGCAAGAAATTTTACAGATGATGTTGAGTTTTCTGCAGAGGATGCTTTCAGATCAGACAGAGATTTTTTGTTCAGGGTTTTTGAAGCTGTGATAGATGCAGGTGCGAAAACGATAAATGTGCCTGATACTGTTGGTTATGCAATTCCTGAAGAGTTCGGCAAACTCATATCAGATATAATGAACAACGTTCCAAACATAGATAAAGCAGTGATATCTGTTCACTGCCACAATGATTTAGGTCTTGCTGTTGCGAACTCCCTTTCTGCCGTTAAAAACGGTGCAAGACAGGCACATGTGACCATAAACGGAATAGGCGAGAGGGCAGGTAATGCTGCTCTTGAAGAGGTTGTTATGGCGATAAAGGTCAGAAAGGATTACTTCAATGATGTTAAAACAGAGATAAATACAAATGAGATATACAAAACAAGCAGGCTTCTGTGCAGGATCACAGGTAGCTTTGTCCAGCCTAATAAAGCGATTGTTGGGGATAACGCTTTTGCCCATGAGGCAGGAATTCATCAACATGGAATTCTCGCCCACAGGGAGACATATGAGATAATGAGGGCAGAAGATGTTGGTGTTCCGGAATCAAAGATAGTTCTTGGAAAACATTCAGGAAGACATGCATTTAAGGCGAGGCTTGAAGAACTTGGATACAAAAATCTGTCTGAAAATGAGATAACAATGCTTTTTGAAAAGTTCAAAGCCCTCGCTGACAAAAAGAAAGA
Source organism: Persephonella sp. (assembly GCA_027058925.1). Taxonomy (GTDB): domain Bacteria; phylum Aquificota; class Aquificia; order Aquificales; family Hydrogenothermaceae; genus Persephonella_A. The sequence continues at coordinate 2,681 of JALTAS010000036.1, read as the reverse complement.
AGTTTTTGATGAGGATATTGAGGCTTTAATATTAGATGAGCTTTTCAAAAGTTACGAAGGGGTAAAGCTTATATACTTCCATGTTTTGAGTGGAAATAGTGCCATTCCTTCATCAACAGTAAAAATAGAAAAGGATGGAGAGCAGATAGTAGCAACATCATCAGGAGATGGACCGATTGACAGCGCACTGAAAGCCCTTGAAAAAGCTCTCGGTATTACAGGAAAACTGAAAGACTACACAATAAGATCCCTCAGCGCAGGAAAAGACGCTATGGGTGAGGTAAGGGTGGTTGTTGATTTTGATGGAACTATTAGTTCGGGCAGAGGAACTTCCACAGACATAATTGAGGCGAGTGTAAAGGCCTACCTTGATGCTTACAACAGGTATCTGGCAAGAAAAACATTTATTGAAAAAAGGATAAATGAAGGAATATAAGGAGGGATAATTGAAAGGGAAGCTTTTTCTTATACTGATTGTTCTTGCAGCAGCTGCAGGAGGTTATTTTTATTACACAGGGGTTGTAAACTTTAATGAGCCAAAGATTATATTTGAGGAAAAACCACAGTTTATAGGAGCAGATACACATTTGAGATTTAAGGTTGTTGATGACAGACCAGGAATCAATAAGGTTCAGGTTTTTGTAATCCAGAACAAGAACATAAAGATACATGAGGATCTTGAATTTCCTGAAGGACTAAAAGAAAAAGAGTATGATCTCAAAATAGATGCAAGAAAGTTAGGACTTGTTGAGGGAAAGGCAAAAATATCTATAGTTGCTGAAGACTCTTCCATTCTAAAAAACAAAAAGATTATCAGCTACGATGTTAAGGTTGACCTGACCCCACCAACCTTAAGCATTCTCTCTTCACCGGCAGGTATTATGAATGGAGGAACAGGTTTTGTTTTTTACAGAACATCATCTGATGTTGTCAAAACAGGGGTAAAGGTTGGAAATCTTGAGTTTAGATGCTTTAACGGTATTGTAGAGAACAAAAATATTTACGGTTGTGCCTTTCCATACCCTTACTACTGGAACAGAAAAAAATCAATAGTTGTATTTGCGATCGATAAAGCAGGAAACAAAACATCTCACGCCATTATGTATTACTTTAAGAAAAAAAGATATAAAAGGTCTGTGATTAATGTTTCAGACGAGTTTATAGAGACTAAGGTCAGACCCCTTTCTGATAAGGACATTCAGGATCCTGTTGAGCTTTTTAAATATGTCAATGTTCAGCTGAGGAAAAAAAATGAAGACCTGATACACAAAATTACATCAGATGTGACAATAAAGGAGCCTCTTTTTAGAAGGAATTTCCTTCAGCTGAAAAATTCAAAGATGCTGGGAGGTTTTGCAGATTACAGGAAGTACAGATACAAAGGAAGACCGATAAAAGGGGCTGACGCATACCACAAAGGAATGGATTTTGCTTCCATTAAAAATGCACCGGTACAGGCCGCAGAGGACGGAAAGGTCGTTTTCACAGGTTTTATCGGGATCTACGGTAATTCTGTGATTATTGAGCACGGAATGGGGGTTTTCACCCTGTACTCACACCTTGCTGAGATACATGTAAACAAGGGAGATGAGGTAACAAGGGGAACAGAGATAGGACTTACAGACACAACAGGGCTTGCTGTAGGGGATCACTTACATTTTGGTGTTCTGGTACAGGGGCTTGAGGTTCACCCGATAGAATGGCTGGACAGAAGATGGATTAAAACAAGATTTCTTGATGAATACAAAAGGATAAAAAATCTTTATGGAGGTCAGTAGATGAAATTTTTTATTGATACTGCAGACATTAATGAGATAAGGGCAGCAAACGAACTGAAAATACTTGACGGCGTAACAACAAACCCAACCCTTATTGCAAAAACAGGTAGGCCATTTATGGAGGTTGTTAAGGAAATACTTGAGGAAATTCCGGACAAGCCTGTTTCTTTAGAGGTTGCAAGCACAGATTATGAAGGAATGGTTAAAGAGGGAGAGATGCTTGCACAACTTGGGAAAAATGTTGTTATTAAAATACCTATAACAATTGACGGGCTAAAAGCTGTCAAGCATTTTGAGTACAAAGGTATAAAAACCAATGTTACACTTATATTCTCCCCTGCACAGGCACTGCTTGCTATGAAAGCCGGAGCATCTTACATATCCCCCTTTGTAGGAAGACTTGATGATATCAGTCACACAGGAATGGAACTTATATCACAGATAAGAACGATAATAGACAATTACGGTTTTAATACTGAGATTATCGTGGCAAGTGTTAGAAATCCTATGCATGTTATTGAATCTGCACTGATAGGGGCTGATATTGCTACAATTCCATACAAGGTTATCTCCCAGCTTGTTAAACACCCATTGACAGATATAGGGCTTGAAAGATTTTTGAAAGACTGGGAGTCTGTCCCTGAAAAACCTTTTTAAGATGAAGTACAGAAAAAAAGGAATTAAGAAAGAACATCATATCATAGAAGATGGGGAAGAGATCCTTCAGGATCTTATTAAAAAAGGACTTGTTAAGTCTGTCATTCCCGGAAGGATAAAAACAACACCAAAGGGTCAGCCTGGAAACGTAAGGCTGACCTTCCAGTATGAAACAAATTCAGGTGCAAAACTTCTTCTGAAAAAAGGTTCAACAGTCCAGGAAGTTTTTGTGGTAACCTCTGACAC
>JALTAS010000035.1 GCA_027058925.1 Persephonella sp. | reverse complement strand
GGTCTATATCAATCCAGAACTTATCAATCACAAAATAACCAAGTTTTCCATCGTTAGCTGCTTCCTGCATTACATGTGATAAAGGGATTTTTCTGTTTGTCTTTGCTAAATTTTCGGCATAATTGAATACCACATAATCACACACAAAGAAACCCGTATCAAAATAATCGTAATCTGTAAGCTGTTTTCCTATTTTTATTATCTTTTCTCCTGAAACCTGAACCTTTGTGGCCTCATCTTCCTGAAAACATCTTTTTGATACAAAAAGGGTGGTAGTGGAAAATTCTTCTATATTTTTGTAAAAATCTTCATCATAAAAATGGTCTGCCATTAAAAGAACAAATTTTTCTCCTTTTTTGAAAAAGTTTTTTGCACAAAGAAGGCTGAAGCCGTTTTCCCTTTCCGGATAGGGGTTGTATACAGTTTTTACATGGGAAAACTTTTTGTTAAGGTAGTCTTTTATTCTTCTGTCGTGGTAAACAACGATGATCTCAAAACCTTTTAGTTTTCTTATTTTGTGTTCTATCAAAGGAAGGCCATAAAGTAAAACAAGAGGTTTAGGCTGTGATTTTCCCATTCTTCTACCCATTCCTGCTGCAAGAATCACAGCTTTCATGGGTTTAGACCTTTGAACCATTTTACTAATGTTTCAAACTGTGAATGGGTGTTGTAGTTCTGAGTGTCCATAGGAGATTTGAAAAAGAATGATAGCTCTTTCACGACGCCTTTTACACCTTTTTTCTTAGCAAAGTTTAGAAATCTTGCTATATCAATGATCAAAGGTGCTGCAACCGTTGCATCAACGGCATCCCATATGAAATAAAACTTCATCTTTGTTCCTAAAAATCCTTCATAATGTATGAAATCAAAGGCTGTCTTATTATCCTCAAGAGATGGAAAAAAGTTTATTTCAGTTATTGTATACGGGCTGTAGCCTAATGTTTTTTCAATAACTTTATCTTTTGATCTTACCTTACTTTCCCTGTTGCTTTTGTGGGCAAGAACCTTTCCATCAAGATCACCAAGTATGTTGTATCCCATCCAGCCGAGAACTTTTAGATTTCTGTATGCAAACATCGGTGCAAGGGTTGTTTTAACAAGGGTTTCTCCTGTTTTCCCGTCATTACCACAGTGGGGAACACTATTTTTTTCGGCAAGCTCCTTTAACGCAGGTATTGACGATCCTGTGCTGGGTGTGAAATTCCCGTAAGGTATTCTGTTTTTCAGTGATACATACGCATATATCATTGATGCTGATATTTTGTCTTTTCTATCTTCCTCAATAGCTTTTTCAAACCCTTTTAGACTCCCGTGTACCTGCTCATCGTAAGGGATTAAAGGTTCTGTTGAGGCAACATTTATAGCCACACTGTTTTCATCTGCAAAATCTGTTATATCTTTTTCTAACTTTTCAACTATTTCTGCAAGGTGTAATCCATCATTTTCAAGTGTTTCAATTGGTGATAACTCCTGCAGAACACCTTCGCCGCAGTTAAGGGCTGTTCCTTTTTTTGCTTTTATCTTTGATAGATCATCTTTAAGGGCTTTTAATATCTTGTAATCAAAATGCCTGTTTTTTTCCCAGTGTTTTTCAAGTTCTGTGTAGAGGTTTTTATCAAGTGATCTTATTTCGTGCCCTCCAAACTCCTCAAATGAAAGGGGTGAGTACTTTTCAATCTCTTTAAAATGCGGAAGCTGTGAAACAAGACCTGTTTCTTCTGATAACCCTTTCTGAATAGCTTTTATTCCTGCAACCGCTGTTGAAGATACTATCCCATAAAGACCGAAAAGCCAGAGTTTCATTCCCTACCTCCTTTATGTTTTTGTTTGCGGTCTTTTGAGATAGTACGATAATAAATAATATATTATATTCAGGAAATTCTGCCATTAGCCAAAATAGAGCTTTTGTGACTTATGTATCCGTATAACACTCAAAACAATGCCAGCTATAAGGGAGAATGTTATCATTGAGCTTCCACCATAGCTTAGGAAGGGAAGGGTTATACCAACAACAGGTGCAAGGCCTATAGTCATGGCAATATTAATAAAAGCCTGCGTTAGTATCAGGCTTCCTGCCCCAAAACATATGTATTTTCCTTCTGGATCTTTAACTTTTATTCCCCAGTAGAATATTCTCAGGCCTAAGATCAGATAAAGCGTAAGAATAAAAGATGAGAATATAAATCCCCATTCCTCACCTATCGTTGCAAATATAAAATCTGTGTGCTGTTCAGGGAGAAAAAAGAGCTTTGATTGAGTACCCTGCAAAAATCCTTTACCGGTGATCTGGCCTGAGCCTATTGCTATTTTTGATTGGAGAATGTGGTAGGCACTTTTGAAAGGATCCGCTTCCGGATTGATAAATGCTATGATTCTTTTCTTCTGGTAGTCTTTCAGGTGATCCCAGATGAAAGGTGAAGATAAAATACCTATCAGTATAACACCATATATTACTTTTTTGTTTAGTCCACCAACAAAAAGCATTACAGCAACTGGTATGAGAAGTGTTATTGCTGTTCCAAGGTCAGGCTGTTTCATTGTAAGAAAAAAGGGCACACCCACTGTTAAAACTGTTATTAATGTCTTTTTTGTGTTTATATTTTCTTTCCTTGATCCTAATATGTATGCTGTAGTTATAATCAGTACGAATTTCATAAACTCTGAAGGCTGAATGGTAAAAAGGCCAAGACTTATCCATCTTTTTGCACCTAATATAGTTGTTCCTGCAAAAATCACAGCAACAAGAGAGAGTATTCCAATTATATATATGAACGGGGATATATTAACTACCTTCCTGTAATCAATTCTCGGGAATATAAACAAAATTCCAATCCCTACGATCCCATATAAAGCTTGCTTCAGATATAGATTTTTGTATTCATGGATCGTTGCACTGTAGATATTTAGAATTCCCCAAATTATCAAAAAAACCACAGGCAGAAAAATATAAATATCATAACCTGAAAAAAATCTACCTACCTTCATTCAATATTCCTTCTGAATACATTTTTTGTATTATTGCTTTTGTTATAGGGACAGCTGTTCTACTTCCTCCTATGCCGTGCTCAACAAATACAGATATAACATATCTTGGCTTTCTATAGGGTACAAAATCAATGAACCATGCGTGGTTCTGAAGATACCACTTTTCTATTTTTTCTTTCCTTTTTTTATGTCTGAAAACCTGTGCAGTTCCTGTTTTTCCGCCGTTTTTTACAGGAGCAAGGGAGAGCAGCTTTGCTGTTCCTCTTTCTCCATAAATAACCTGATAAAGACCTTTTTTTATAACATTGTAAAAAAATCTTTTTATTTGAAGCTTTCTTATCCGCTGTGTTTCTACTTTAACGAACCTTCTTTTTTCCATATCAAAGTATGCTTTTAGAAGTTTTGGTTTAAGAACATATCCGCCATTTAGAACAGGAACAAGTATTTTTGTGCTATCAAATGGTGTTATAGCTAAAAATCCCTGACCTATACTGTAGTTCACAGTATCACCTAAATACCAGGGTTCTCCTATATTTGATATCTTCCACTGTGGGTCAGGAATTCTTCCCTTTTTCTGTTCAATTTCAGGGCTGAGCTTTTCTCCCAATCCAAATAGTCTGGCATAGAAGCTTATTTTTTCTGATCCTAAATCAAGACCCACCTTATAAAAATAAGTATCACAGGACATCTCAAGAGCCTGCATAATATTTATTTTTCCACAACCTCTTGGATCCCAGTTTCTGTAAACCCATTTTCCTATCTGGAACTGGGAACCTGAAAATATCTTTTGGTAAGGTGCAACTACACCTTCTTGAAGTGCTGCAAGGGCTACAGTTATTTTGAATATAGATCCTGGAGGGTAGATTCCGTTTAAAGCTTTGTTAAACAACGGTTTATATCTGTTTTTCAGCAGATTTTCCCACTCCTTTTTGTTCAGACCGTCAGAAAATTTCTGAATGTCGTATATTGGGAAGCTGAGAAGGGCTATGATGTCGTATGTTTTGGGATCAACAATAACAACAGCTCCAGACTTTTGTCCTGATTCTTTAAAAGCCTCATAGGCTATTTTCTGTACCCTTGCATCAACTGTTAGATATATATCGCTTCCCCTTTTAGGCTGTTTTTCCCACAGTGTTCTCACTATTCTTCCTTTTGCATCAACCATAACAGCTTTAGCCCCGTAATCTCCCTTCAAATACCTGTCAAACATTTTTTCAACACCGCTTTTTCCTATAAGTGTGTCTGTTGTAAGATCAGGATTTTCCTTAAGTTCTTTTTCCGAAGGAAGACCCACATAACCAAGTAGATGGGGCATGTATCTGGCATACTTTGTGTAAACTCTTCTTGGTTGAACCTCAAGAAATATTCCCTCAAAAAACTGCCAGTTGTCAATAAATTTTTTTACCTGATTTTGTGTAAGCTTTTTTTTAATAATAACTTTGCTTGCGTATCCGTTCTTTATCTTTTTTTCAATTTTTTCGGGTATTTTTATCTGCAGAATCTTTTCAAGATCCTTTTTAATACTATCAAATCTTTTTTTTACCAGATAAGGGTATGTGTATATCTGAAATGAAGGTTCGTCGTATGCTAAAAGTATTCCATTTCTATCGTATATCTTTCCCCTTGGAGGATTTGAGATCATTATTCTTATGTGGTTTTTTTCAGATATCTTCCTGTAGTAATCACCTTTGATCACCTGAAGATAAAAAAGCCTACCCTCTAATATGATGAAAGCGATAATAAAAAGATAGATAAGCTTTTTTATCCTATCTGTATTCATCTTTTGCTACCACTGCATATAAAAGTATAAAGTTTACAACAAGATAAAAAAAGCTGAATGAAGGAATCTCAAATAAACCTGTTTTTAAAAAAAGTATTGAGCTTTTTAAAAAAATATCAAAAAAAGTTAAAAAAATCAGAAGAAATCCCTTTACGACCATGTTTGAATAGTTAAATCTATCTTTGAGCAGATAAGTAAGTATGAAGATGAATATCTTTGTCGCTGTATTAAATATCAGTCCTGAAGGGGATAATAAGTCCTGCAGTATTCCTATAAATGAGGCAAGTTTTAATGATCTGAAAAAGTCATTTTTTAAAGTAAAAATGATAACAAATACGGTTAAAAAATCAGGTGTAGCATTGTGAAATGACAGAAACTCCGGAAATACAGCTATTTGTAACAACAAAACTGAAAAAGCAAAAAAGTAAATCCTCATTTTTTACCTGTTTCTTTTCTTGATATTACAATCACATACTCAATTTCCAGAGGGTTAATGTTG
>JALTAS010000034.1:2806-19980 GCA_027058925.1 Persephonella sp. | reverse complement strand
GATCTTAGATCTTTAACACAGGGTAGAGCAACATTCTCAATGGTATTTGAAAAATATGAAGAAGTTCCAAAAAATATTGCAGATGAAATAGCCGGCGAAAGAGCCAAAGCTACAAGCTAATAATTAGAATAAAAGGAGGTAATAAAAAGAATGGCGAGAGAGAAATTTGAGAGGAAGAAAGAGCACGTAAACGTGGGGACAATAGGGCACGTTGACCACGGTAAGACGACATTAACAGCGGCGATAACATACGTACTATCAAAGAAAGGGCTGGCAGAGTTTATAGGGTACGGGGATATAGACAAGGCACCAGAGGAGAGAGACAGGGGAATAACAATCAACATCACACACGTAGAATACGAGACAGAGAAGAGGCATTATGCCCACGTAGACTGTCCAGGGCACGCAGACTACATCAAGAACATGATAACAGGAGCAGCCCAGATGGACGGGGCTATACTTGTAGTATCAGCTGCAGATGGACCAATGCCCCAGACAAGGGAGCACGTGCTACTGGCAAGACAGGTTAACGTGCCATACATTGTAGTATTTTTAAACAAATGCGACATGGTAGATGACGAGGAGCTTTTAGAGCTTGTTGAATTAGAGGTAAGGGAACTACTCAACAAGTACGAATTTCCAGGGGATGACGTACCAGTAATCAGGGGATCAGCACTTGGAGCATTAAACGACGAGGAGAAATGGGTCAAATCAATAGAAGAGCTGTTAGACGCAATGGACAACTACATACCAACACCAGAGAGGGCGACAGACAAACCATTCCTGATGGCTATAGAGGACGTATTTACAATATCAGGAAGGGGAACAGTAGTAACAGGGAGAGTAGAGAGAGGGACACTGAAAGTAGGAGATGAAGTAGAGATAGTAGGGCTATCAGACGAGATAAGGAAGACAGTAGTAACAGGAATAGAGATGTTCAGGAAGACACTGGACGAGGCAGTAGCAGGGGACAACGTAGGGGTGTTACTGAGAGGAGTAGGGAAAGACGAAGTAGAGAGGGGACAGGTATTAGCAGCACCAGGGACAATAACACCACACAAGAAATTCAAGGCACAGGTATACATACTTTCAAAAGAGGAAGGAGGAAGGCATACACCATTTTTCCTTGGGTACAGGCCACAGTTTTACATCAGGACAGCAGACATCACAGGTACAGTAGTGGAGCTACCAGAGGGGCAGGAGATGGTGATGCCAGGGGATAATGTAGAGCTGACAGTAGAATTAATGGAGCCAGTAGCTATAGAGGAGCAGATGAGGTTTGCTATCAGGGAAGGTGGTAGAACTGTTGGTGCTGGTGTCGTTACTAAAATAATTGAGTAATAAGGGGATAGAGATATGCCAAGAGAGATAATAACTTTAGCCTGCACAGAATGCAAGAGAAAAAACTACACAACAACCAAAAATAAAAGGAAACATACAGAGAGGCTTGAGCTCAAGAAATACTGTAAGTTTTGCAGAAAACACACAGTTCATAGGGAGATAAAATAAAGGAAAAAGGGGCAGTAGCTCAGTTGGTAGAGCACGGGACTCCAAATCCCGCGGTCGAGGGTTCGAGTCCTTCCTGCCCCGCTTAGTATTGGAGAGTAGATGAAGGTTAATGAGATACCAAAGTTCTTAAAAGAGGTTCAGGAGGAACTTAAGAAGGTTGCATGGCCATCAAAGAATTTGGTAAGGAATGCAACTGTGGCTGTAATAGTTTTTACACTCCTCGTGTCTCTTTACCTGTGGGGACTTGATCTGATTTTTGAGAGGTTGTTTAACTACCTTTATAAATAATAAGGGGTAAATTAATGTCTGAGGAAAAAAAGAGTAAAGAAGAGCTTGAAAATAAAGTCCAGGAAGAAAAAGAAGAAAAAAAGAAATGGTATGCCCTGTACACACAATCAAATCTTGAGATAAGAGCAAAAGAAAACCTATTGAGAATGTTAGAACTCAATAACATGAAGTATCTTGTTGAGAAAGTACTAGTCCCTGCTGAAGAAAAGGTTGTTATAAAATCCCTTGGTAAGGAAAGATACAGATTATCACTTAAAGGCGCAAATAGAGAAATTGAAGTTATGGGTAAAAAAGGGGTAACAAAGTTCGTTATAGAAGATGGTAAGGTAAAAGTAGCCGAAAGTGTTGAAGGTGATGAGCAGTGCGTTAACCACAGCCCTATCTTTAAACCAGGGCAGAAAATCCAGTGTAAAGAAAATAAAACAGAAGCAAAAATAATACTTGAAAATAAAATATTTCCAGGGTACCTACTTATAAAAGCTGAGCTGAATGATGATCTTATAGATCTGATAAAAAAGACCCCTTACATAATTGGTTTTGTAAGTGCAGGGGGAATGCCTGTTCCACTTGAGGAAAAGGATATACAGAAAGTTCTGAGCCAGATAGAGAAAGGAGCTCCTAAGGTTAAAAAACTTCTGTTCCAGAAGGGTGATCAGGTAAGGGTTATTGAAGGTCCATTTATGAACTTTACAGGTACAGTGGAGGAAGTTATACCTGAAAAAGAAAAACTTGTTGTTTCAATTTCTATATTTGGAAGATCAACACCGGTTGAACTTGAGTTCTCCCAGGTGGAAAAGATCTAAAAGACTCAAGGAGGTGTAATTTTTATGGCTAAAAAGGTAGTAGGAACAATTGAGCTGATGATACCGGCTCAACAGGCTTCTCCATCTCCACCTGTTGGTCCTGCTTTAGGTCAGCATGGTGTGAACATAATGGAGTTTGTCAAAAGTTTTAATGCGGCTACAGCCGAGATGAAACCTGGAACTATAGTTCCGGTAGTTATCACAGTTTATGCAGACAGATCTTTCACATTCATCCTGAAAACTCCACCGGCGTCTTATCTGTTGAAAGAAGCTGCAGGGATTAAAAAAGGTGCTTCTGATCCAAAGAGGGAAAAGGTAGGTAAGGTAACAAGAGAGCAGCTTGAAGAGATCGCAAAAATAAAGATGAAAGATCTAAACACAGAAGATATGGAAGCTGCGGTAAGAATTATTGCTGGAACAGCCCGTTCTATGGGTATTGAAGTAGAAGGATTGGAGGCGTAGCCATGGCAAGAAGAGGAAAAAAATATCTTGAGGCTCTAAAACTTGTAGATAAAAACAAATTTTACTCTCTTGAGGAAGCTATAGATACACTCAAGAAAATGGAAGATGTTCTCCAGAGAAAGTTTGATGAGACTGTTGAACTTATATTCAAATTAGGTGTTGACCCAAGATATGCAGATCAGATGGTAAGAGGATCTGTCGTTCTTCCCCATGGTCTTGGAAAAGAGCTCAAGGTTCTGGTTATTACACAGGGAGAAAAGGTAAAAGAAGCAGAAGAAGCAGGGGCTGATTATGTTGGTGGTGAGGATCTAATAAATAAGATACTGAAAGAAAACTGGCTTGATTTTGATGTGGTGATTGCCACTCCAGATATGATGCCGAAAGTTGCCAAGCTTGGTAGAATTCTTGGTCCAAGAGGGCTAATGCCTAATCCAAAAGTTGGAACGGTTACACAAAATGTTGGAAAAGCTGTTGAAGAGGCAAAAAAAGGTAGAGTTGAATTTAAGGTAGATAAAACAGGAAACCTTCATATACCTATAGGTAAGATATCTTTTGATAAACAGAAACTTGTTGAAAATGCCCTTGAAGTTATAGAAACAGTTCAGAAACTCAGGCCTTCAGGTCTTAAAGGGCAGTACATAAAAAATGCTGTTGTAAAAACAACTATGAGCCCGTCTGTAAGGCTTGATATTGCTTCAATACTCAGATCACTTGAAGCAAAAGCAGCTTAATTGGAGGATAGAAAATGTCAACAACAGAAGTTAGAAAATCAATACTGAGAAAACAGCAGGTAGTTGATGAGGTAAAACAAAAGATAGATAGAGCTAAACTTATGGTTATTTTTGATTTTACTGGGATTGATGCAAACTCAATGGCAGATTTTAGAAAAGAGATAAGAAAAAAGGATGCAGAGATAAAGGTTATTAAGAATACTGTTCTTTACAGGGCTTGCAATGAAACAGAACTTTATGATAAAATTGAAATTTTCCAAGGGCCATCTGCAGTTATTTTTGCTTACGAGGATATAGTTGCTGCTGCAAAAGCCCTTAAGGAGTTTTTAAAAGAAAATGAAAAGGCAAAAGTTAAAGCAGGCCTTGTTGAGGGAAGTTTTGCAACACCTGAGAAGATTGATGAGCTTGCTTCTCTCCCAGGCAGAGAAGAACTGCTTGCACAACTCTTTGCAACAATGATGGCTCCGGTTACAAACTTTGTACGTGTTCTTAATGCTGTGCCACAGAAGGCTGTAATGGTGCTTAACGCAATAAAAGAAGAAAAAGAAAAACAAGGTTAATAAACTGAAAAAAATTAAGGAGGTTTTAATACTATGGCAACAATCTCAAAAGAGGAGATCAAAGAAGCTATCAAAAACATGACTGTTTTAGAGCTTGCAGAGCTTGTAAAAGAGCTTGAAGAAGAGTTTGGTGTATCTGCTGCTGCCATGGTGGCGGCTGCTCCGGCTGCTGGGGGAGCTGCTGCAGGAGCTCCTGCAGAGGAGAAAACAGAGTTTGATGTTGTTCTCCAAAGCCCAGGGGAGAAAAAGATCAACGTTATCAAGGTTGTTAGAGAAATCACAGGTCTCGGACTTAAAGAGGCTAAAGAACTTGTTGATTCTGCACCAAAACCGATCAAAGAGGGAGTTTCCAAAGAAGAAGCTGAACAGATCAAAGCAAAACTTGAAGAAGCAGGTGCTACTGTCGAAATTAAGTAAGTTGACAGTTATCTATCCTTTTGGAGTTAGCTTATAAAATGCTTGAGGCAGGCCATTTTTGGGGTGGTCTGCCTTTATTCATTTTTATTGAAAATTGAATAAGACAAAAAACAGTAAAAGGTGGTGTAGTATGAGGAATATAGAGAAGTTGCCTTTCAACCCTTTAAGAAAAAATCTTTCAAGAAGAAAAGAAGTCCTACAACCTCCTGATCTTCTTCATGTTCAAAAAGAATCTTTTGAAAATTTTGTGCAGTTCCACAAAAATCCTTATGAAAGAGAAGATAAAGGACTTCATGCAATATTTAAAAGCTCTTTCCCATTTGAGGATCCAAACGGTCAGATAACAATAAACTATATAGCTTACGAAATTGGAGACTGGGAGTGTGGAAGATGCAGAAAATCTGTTAAGGATGATAATGAGCATGTTGGAGGGCCCGGTGTTCCCTGCCCGTACTGTGGAGGAGTATTAATATATAAAGAGAAAAACAGTGTAGAAGAATGCAAATATAAAGGGCTTACATACAGCGCCCCTTTGAGAGTTTTGCTTGAGCTTATCATAAATCAGATAGATCCTGAAACAGGTGAGGTTGTACCAAAGACCATTAAAAAACAAAAAGTATATTTTGGTGATGTGCCTCTTCTGACAGAACATGCTTATTTTATAATAAATGGATCAGAAAGGGTTATAGTTTCGCAGCTTATAAGGTCTTCCGGAATATTCTTTGAAGCCAAAGAAGATAAAACTAAGGATATTTTAACAAGGATAATATATAAAGGTTCAATAATACCGGAAAAAGGCTCAAGGCTTGAGTTTGAGTATGCAACAAATGTTGAGATATTCCACGCGAAAATAGACAGAAGAAAGCTTCTTGGAACAACAATCTTAAGGGCTTTTGGTCTTGATACAGCTTACAAAATACTCAAAAAGTTTTACGGTGATGTAAAGAGATTTGAGATCAAAGATGGTGAGATCTTTGATGACAAGGGTGTAGAAGTAACAAAAGACGAGCTTGTACAGCAGCTTAAAAATGATGAGATATTCATAACATACACGATTGAAGAAAAAGATGAGAGAGGAAATCTTGTAACAATAAGAAGGGAAATCGCTGTTGAACCTGAAAATCTTGATAAATACCTGAATGATGACAGAATAAATATAGAAGAGATTGTTGCCATTTCCCCTCTTGTTTTTAGAAAATCTCTCTATGGAAACATTCTTATAGAAACCCTGAAAAAAGATCAGCCTCAGATTAATGCCAACTTTACATTCAGAGATGCTGCAAGGGTTGATATATACAGAAAAATGAGGCCAACAGATACGGCTGTAATGGATCCTAAAGCATTTTTAAGAAGGGCTAATGAGCTTTTTGAAAACATATTTTATGATCCACAGAGATACGATCTTTCTAAGGTTGGAAGGGTTAAGCTCAATGCAAAAGTTCATGAGATCCCTGAAGTTATAAAACCTTTGGATCTTGACACACTGCTTGAGAACTATCCACCACTTGCACTTGGAGAAGACGTTAAAGTAGGAAAAGAAACAATACCAGCAGGAACAAAGATAGATCGGTCTGTTGTACAAAAACTTAAATCTAAAAAATTCAAACAGATAAAAGTTCAGCCTTATCTTGATGAAGAAGCAAGATTCATCCTGCTTCCTGATGTGGTTGCTATTGTTAAGTATCTTCTTGAGCTAAGGCTGGGTAAAAAAGAGTTAGATGACATTGCACATCTTGGAAACAGAAGAGTCAGACCTGCAGGTGAACTGCTTGAAAACCAGACAAGGCTTGGCCTTGTCAGAATGAACAAGGCTTTCAAAGACAGGGTTGCTACTGTTGATATAGAAGATCCAAACCTGAAAGTTGCTGACATGATAAATCCGAGATACGTTACAGGTTCTATACTTGAGTTTTTGAAAGGTGGACAGCTTTCACAATTTATGGATCAGGCCAACCCTCTTGCAGAGCTTACGCATAAAAGAAGGCTCTCTGCACTTGGTCCGGGAGGACTTACAAGGGACAGTGCAAAGTTTGAGATAAGGGATGTGCATCCAACCCATTATGGAAGGGTCTGTCCTATAGAAACACCTGAAGGTCAAAATATCGGTCTTATCTCTTCAATGACAGTGTTTGCAACAATAAATGAGTTTGGATTTCTGGTTACACCTTACAGAAAGGTGAAAAACGGAGTCGTTACAAATGAAATAGAGTATCTTGCAGCTTATGATGAGGAAAAGTATGTTATAGCTCAGGCTAACGCGCCAATAGATGAAAAGGGAAGATTTATAAATGAGAGAGTTCTTGCAAGAGCAAAAGGGGATATAAGACTTGTTTCTCCTAAAGAAGTTGATTATATGGATGTATCACCAAAACAGGTTGTTTCTGTTTCTGCATCCCTGATACCTTTCCTTGAGCATGATGATGCCAACAGGGCATTGATGGGATCAAATATGCAGCGACAGGCTGTTCCTCTCCTCAAAACAGAGTATCCGCTTGTTGGAACAGGGATGGAAAAAATTATTGCAGAACACTCCGGAGCTGCCATAATAGCAAAAAGAGGTGGCGTAGTTGAGTCTGTTTCAGGTGACAGAATAGTGATAAAGGTAAATCCTGAAGAGATAAATACAGACGATCCCCTTGATATAGGTCTTGATATATACGAGCTAATGAAATTCAAAGGGTCAAATCAGGCAACCTGCATGAACCAGAGACCTCTTGTCAGGAAAGGAGACACAGTTGTTGCTGGATCGGTAATAGCAGACGGAACATCAACATACAAAGGGGAACTATCACTCGGTAAAAATGTTCTTGTTGCATTTATGCCGTGGAGAGGATACAACTTTGAGGATGCTATTGTTATCTCTGAAAGACTTGTCAAAGATGATGTGTTCACATCCATTCATATAGAGGAGTTTACATGTGAGGCAAGAGAAACAAAGTTAGGTCCTGAAGAGATAACAAGGAATATTGTGGGTGTTAATGAAAAAGCCCTTGCAAATCTTGATGAGCACGGAATTGTAAGGGTTGGGGCATACGTAAAACCGGGGGATATACTGGTAGGTAAAGTAACACCAAAAGGAGAAACGCAACCTACACCTGAGGAAAAGCTACTTCTTGCCATATTCGGTGAAAAGGCAGCAGATGTTAAGGACTCTTCTCTCCGGGTTCCAGCAGGGGTTGAAGGTATAGTTATAGATGTTCAGGTATTCGCAAGGAAAAAACCTGGGAGAAAAGAAAACAGGTATATACAACAGCTTATAGATGAGGAGATTGAAAGACTTGATAAAGAACTTGAAGAAAAGAAAAAATTTATCACTTCAAGAAGAGATGAGCTTGTAAAAGAGCTGATTGTGGGACAGAAAGTTCCAAGAGACATAAAAGTGGCAGGAAAAGTAATACTGAAGAAAGGAGAGGAAATAACAGAGGAGACAGCACCTAAGGTTCTCAGGTTTATTGTGGTGAACCCATCAGGTTTCCTATCAGATAAAGATGTGATTGAAAGAGTGGAAAATATCGTAAACAAGGCAAAACTCCAGCTTGAACTTTGGGAAAACATATATGAGAAACAGAAACAGCAGGCACAGAGAGGTGCAGATCTGAAGCCCGGAGTAAATGAGCTTGTAAAGGTTTATATAGCCCAGAAGCGTAAAATACAAGTTGGTGATAAGATGGCAGGAAGGCATGGTAACAAAGGTGTTATCTCCGTTGTCCTTCCTGAGGAAGATATGCCGTTTATGGAAGACGGAACTTCTGTTGATATAGTTCTTAATCCTCTGGGTGTTCCTTCACGTATGAATGTGGGGCAGATACTTGAGACACATCTTGGTCTCGCTGCCAAAAAGCTTGGTGAAAAACTTGGGGAAGAACTGAAAAAGATTACCGGAAAAGAGGCTATCATCAAAAAAATTGTTGAGTATTACAAGATAGCCAACACTACAGGAGATAAGATTGTTGACAAGTACAGGGAAGAAGATCTTAAGGAGCTTGAGAGATATCTAAACACACTTGATGAGGAAACGTTAAAGGCTGTTGTAAAGGATCTTTCACAGATAGGTATACCTGTTAGAACACCTGTTTTTGAAGGGGCAACAGAAAAAGATATTAAACAGATGTTGAAAGAAGCAGGTTTCAAAGAAAATGGAAAGATGAAACTGATAGATGGTAGAACGGGTGAGCCATTTGATTTTGAGGTTACAGCTGGATACATGTATATGCTGAAGCTTATACATATGGTTGATGATAAGATACACGCAAGATCAACAGGTCCTTACTCTCTTATCACACAACAGCCTCTCGGCGGTAGAGCACAGTTTGGTGGTCAAAGATTCGGTGAAATGGAAGTCTGGGCTCTTGAGGCACACGGAGCAGCATACTCCCTGCAGGAAATGCTTACAGTTAAGTCTGACGATATAGAAGGTAGAAAAAGGGTTTATGAATCAATCGTTAAAGGTAAGTACTACTACGACATAGGAGTACCAGAGTCATTCAAAGTTCTTGTTAGAGAGCTGAAGGCTCTTGCTCTCGATGTTGAATGCAGACTTGAGGATGGTCAACAGCAGACATGTGATACTGTTGATATAGTATCAAAAAGTAAGAAAAAAGAGCTTTAATGCGGGGGCTTCGGCCCTTTTTTCCAAACTCTTAAAGGAGGTTTAAACCTTGATAGAAGAAAACAAAGCAAAAGGCTTGATGCCATTTGAAAGTATAAGGCTTTCGTTAGCATCACCGGAAAAAATAAGGGAATGGTCCCACGGGGAAGTAAAAAAACCTGAAACACTTAACTACAGAACATTAAAGCCTGAAAAAGACGGACTGTTCTGTGCAAAGATATTTGGTCCTGTTAAAGATTATGAATGTCTTTGTGGGAAATACAAAAAGAAAAAGTATGAAGGAACAATATGTGATAGATGCGGTGTTGAGGTTACCAGATCAGATGTAAGAAGAGAAAGGTTCGGACATATAGAGCTTGCTTCACCGGTTGCACATATATGGTATCTGAAATCAACGCCATCAAAAATAGGCAACCTTTTAGGTTTAACCTCAAGGGATATTGAAAGGGTTATATACTTTGAGTCTTATCTTATTGTTGAGCATCCTGAAGAAGAGGAAGAAGAAGCATTTGAGAATGATCCAAACACAATTCCTCTTATGGATGGGGCATTAACAAAATATGTGAAGCTTTATGTAAAATCCGAGGAGGAATTTAGAGAGGCTTATGAGTATGAGCACTCAGAAAAATATGAATACGGAATGGGTGCTGAAAAAGTAAAGGATATTCTTTCAAGAATTGATCTTGAGGCTTATGCAAATAAGCTTAGAAAAGAGATGAAATCTTATGCCATAGGGTTTGATGAGCTGGGGCCTGAGTTCAAACAGTCTCAGGAAAGGCTGTACAAGAAAGTTATAACAGAGATAGCAAGAAGATTTGCTGAAGTTGGGCTTAAATTTGGAGAGATCACACCTTCAGATAAAGAGATAGATGCTGTCATATCAAAGGATTACTACCTTGTTGTTGATCCTAAAAATACCGATCTTTTAAAAGGACAACTAATTCATGAAGAGGAGCTGAAGGACCTTATTCCTAAATATGGTGAGGATGCTTTTGTAATAGAAAAAGGACCTTCAGCTTTAGAAAAACTTTATAAGGACTACAGGGAGGAACATCCCGAAATACCTATATTTGAGGTTATAAAAGACTCTGTAAGACAGACAATACTAAAAGAGGTTGCAGAACAGAAACTTAAAAAGCTGGTCAGAAGACTCAGGCTTATAGAAGGATTTATGAAATCTGGAAACAGACCTGAATGGATGATACTTGATGTGATACCTGTTATACCTCCAGATCTCAGACCTCTTATACCCCTTGATGGTGGAAGGTTCGCAACATCAGATCTTAATGACCTGTATAGAAGGGTTATCAACAGGAATAACAGGCTGAAAAGGCTTATTGAGCTTGATGCTCCAGAGATAATTATAAGAAACGAAAAAAGAATGCTTCAAGAAGCTGTTGATGCTCTTATAGATAACGGTAGAAGAGGAAGAATTGTTACCCAGAACAACAGACCGTTAAAATCCCTTTCAGACTCGCTTAGAGGAAAACAGGGAAGATTTAGACAGAATCTCCTTGGTAAAAGGGTTGATTACTCAGGAAGATCCGTTATCGTTGTTGGCCCAGAACTTGAGATGCACCAGTGCGGTCTTCCAAAGATTATGGCTCTTGAGCTTTTCAAACCTTTTATATACAGAAGACTTGAGGAAAAAGGGTATGCAACATCTATAAAAAATGCAAAAAGAATGGTTCAGGAAAAAGCTCCTGAGGTATGGGAATGTCTTGAAGAGGTTGTAAAACAGCATCCTGTTCTTTTAAACAGAGCTCCAACACTGCACAGAATGTCTGTTCAGGCTTTTGAACCAGTTCTTGTTGAAGGTAAAGCTATAAAGCTTCATCCACTCGTTTGTCCTCCGTTTAATGCGGATTTTGATGGAGACCAGATGGCTGTCCATGTTCCTCTGTCTGTTGAGGCTCAGATTGAGTCATACGTGTTAATGCTTTCAACACAGAATATCCTTTCTCCTGCACACGGTAAACCTATAACAATGCCTTCCCAGGATATTATTCTTGGTGCTTACTACATGACACAGGAAATAAATGATGCAAAAGGAAAAGGAAAGGTATTTGCAGACGAGGATGAGGCAATACTGGCTTACGATCTTGGAAAAGTTGACCTTCTTGCAAGAATAAAAGTTAAAAAAGATGGAAAAATCGTTGAAACAACAGTTGGAAGGCTTATATTCAACAAGGTTCTTCCAGAAGGATTCAGATTTGTGAATGAGCCTCTTGACAAGAAAAAGATTTCAAAACTTATATCTGAGATATACGAACAGTTTGGAAATGAAATAGCAGCTCAAACCCTTGATAGACTGAAAGAGCTTGGTTTTGAGTATGCTGCTAAGGCTGGTGTTTCAATTTCCGCAGACGACCTTGTTGTTCCTAAAAACAAGTGGGATATCATAAGAAAAGCTGAAGAAGAGGCTGAAAAGGTATGGAAACAGTATGTTGATGGAATAATAACAAAAGGAGAAAGACACAACAAGATCATTGATATATGGTCACAGACAACAAATGAAGTAACAAGACTTCTGTTTGAAGAGCTTGAGAGAACGACAAGAGAAGAAAACGGCAAGAAATACCCTGGTATTTTCAACCCTATTTATATGATGGCTCTCTCAGGAGCAAGAGGTAACAGGGATCAGATAAGACAGCTTGCGGGAATGCGTGGCCTCATGGCGAAACACTCAGGTGAATTTATAGAGACACCTATCAGATCAAACTTCAAAGAGGGTCTAACAATCGTTGAGTATTTCATATCAACATACGGTGCAAGAAAAGGGCTTGCAGATACGGCTCTTAAAACAGCTGTGGCAGGGTATCTAACAAGAAGACTTGTTGATGTTGCGCAGGATGTTATCATCACAAATGATGACTGTGGAACACTCAACGGACTTGATGTTTCTGCTGTGATTGAAGGTGGTGAGATAGTTGTTCCATTAAAAGACAGAATAGTTGGCAGATATGCAGCAGAGGACATATACGACCCTTATACAGAGGAGCTTATTGTAGCTGCAGGTGAGGAGATTGATGAGGAAAAGGCACAGGCAATTGAAAATGCAGGAATTGAAGAAGTAAAAATAAGATCTGTTCTGACATGTGAACAGAAAAGGGGAGTATGTGCAAAATGTTATGGAAGAGATCTGTCCCAGAAAAAACTTGTTGATATAGGTGAGGCTGTTGGAATTATAGCAGCCCAGTCTATTGGTGAACCTGGAACACAGCTCACAATGAGAACTTTCCATATAGGTGGTGCTGCAACAGCAAAAGCGGTTCAGACAAAACATGTTGCATCTGTTGAGGGAACTATCAAGCTGCTTAATGTGAAAACTGTTGTTGATAAAGAGGGCAAGACACTTGTTATAAACAGAGACGGGGCTATTAAGATAGTTGATGAGGAAGGAAAAATAAAAGAGAGATTCCCTGTTCCTTATGGAGGTGTACTGAAGGTAAAAGATAGTCAGAAAGTAAAACCAGGTGATGTTCTTGTTGAATGGGATCCATTCTCAATACCTATAATTGCTGAAAAAGCAGGAACACTTGAGCTCAGAGACGTTATTCTTGATGTTACCCTCAGAGAAGAGAGAGACAACATCACAGGCAAAACAATAATGGACATATCCTTTATGAGACCTAAAGATGCTGTTCTTCATACGCCAAGAATGGTTGTTAAAGGAGATGACGGAAAAGAATACAGCTACGATCTTCCTGTTAACACAATAATTATGCTTTCAAGAAATGATCTTGAAACAAAATGGGATAAATGTCTTGCATGCTCAGAAGCGGAAGAGGCAGATGTTTATCATAACTACCTTCAGGTTAAACCGGGATACAAGGTTCAGGCAGGTGATATAATCGCAAAAATACCAAGAGAGACAGCGAAAGTCAGAGATATAGTTGGAGGTCTTCCAAGGGTTGAAGAACTCCTTGAAGCAAGGGAGCCTAAAAACAAGGCTATCGTTTCTGAGATAGATGGTATTGTTAGAATTTATGAGGATGCTGAGGATATTATTGTCTATAATCCAATTACAGGACAGTCGGAAACATATGATGTACCAAAAGATGTTCTTGTTCTTGTTAAAAATGGTCAGCATGTTCAGGAGGGACAACTGCTTACAGATGATGGTTCTGTTAAAGCTGAATTTGAAGGTATAGTAAGGCTAAAATCCAGAGGTGTTAAGGTTATAGTCTTTAACAAGGATACAGGCTTGCAGAGAGAGTACTCAATAGCAAAAGGTAAGTTTATAATTGTTAAAGATGGAGAAACAGTTAAAGCAGGTGATCCCCTTACAGACGGAACACCAAACCCACACGACATACTGAGAATTATGGGACCTGAGGAACTTGCCAAGTTCTTAGTTAAAGAAGTACAGATGGTTTACAGAATGCAGGGTGTTGAGATAAATGATAAACATTTTGAGGTGATAATAAGACAGATACTCAGAAAGGTAAAAATCGTTGATCCTGGAGATTCAAGATTTCTCCTCAATGAGATCGTTGATAAGGTGGATCTTGATGAAGAGATACAGAGAATTGTTGAAGAAGGCGGAAAACCACCTAAAGCAGAACCTGTACTTGTTGGTATAACAAAAGCATCTCTCTCCACAAGAAGCTGGATTTCTGCTGCATCATTCCAGGAAACAACAAGAGTTCTTGCTGATGCTGCTGTTGAAGGAAAAGAGGATCGTCTTGAGGGACTTAAAGAAAACGTGATAATAGGTAATATTGTTCCTGCTGGAACAGGGATAAAACAGTACGCAGAGATAGAAGCTGTAATACCAAGGGAAGAGATAGAAAAGTTATCTGAATAATCTGATGGGGGACGTTTCCCCCATTTATTGAAAATTTTTTTTCACAGGTATAATTTCTACTTCCTCAAAATTAAAATAAGAATTTGACTTAAAATTCAGATTTTATTATAATTTTAGCTTGTCTTTATATTTTGAAGGAGGTATTAGTGTGCCAACGATAAACCAGCTTGTAAGAAAAGGAAGACAGAAGGTAAAGAAAAAATCAAAAGCTCCTGCTTTAGAGGGAAACCCTCAAAAAAGAGGGGTCTGTGTGAGAGTTTATACAACAACACCAAAGAAGCCTAACTCTGCTTTGAGAAAAGTGGCAAGGGTAAGGCTCTCTAACGGGTACGAGGTGACATGTTACATTCCAGGAATAGGGCACAACCTTCAGGAACACTCTATAGTTCTTGTGAGAGGAGGAAGGGTAAAGGATCTGCCAGGTGTAAGATATAAGATAATCAGAGGAGCCCTTGACGCTGCAGGTGTTAAAGATAGAAGACAGTCAAGATCAAAATACGGAACAAAAAGACCAAAACAATAAGTAAGAGGTAAGAGTAATGCCAAGGAAAGGACCTGTAAAACCAAGAGAGATAATGCCAGATCCAATTTATAAGGATGTTTTAGTTCACAAGCTGATAAATAAAGTAATGAAAGACGGTAAAAAGTCTGTTGCTGAAAAAATTGTTTACACAGCAATGAAAATACTTGAAGAAAAAACAGGTGAAGATGCTTTAACAGCTCTCCATAAAGCTATTGAAAATATCAAGCCTGTTCTTGAGGTAAGACCCAGAAGGGTTGGTGGTTCAACATACCAGGTTCCTATGGAGGTTCCACCAAGAAGACAGATCTCCCTTGCATTGAGATGGCTTGTTGAGGCTGCAAGAAACAGAAGCGGAAAAGGAAATTACACAATGATTGAAAAATTGGCAAACGAGCTTGTTGATGCTTACAACAACAAAGGAGCTGCTGTTAAGAAAAAAGAAGATACACACAGAATGGCAGAGGCAAACAAAGCTTTTGCCCATTACAGATGGTAATAAAAATTTGGAGGAAAAAAGAGAATGGCAAGGCAAGTGCCAATAGAAAAACTTAGAAATATAGGTATAGTTGCCCATATTGATGCAGGAAAAACAACAACAACAGAAAGAATACTGTTTTATACAGGTAAGACATACAAAATAGGTGAGGTGCACGAAGGTGCAGCCACCATGGACTGGATGGAGCAGGAAAAGGAAAGAGGTATAACAATCACATCAGCAACAACAGCAGCATACTGGAAAGGACATCAGCTCAACATAATTGATACACCGGGACACGTTGATTTTGGTGTTGAGGTTGTCCGTTCTATGAAAGCCCTTGACGGTATTGTATTTGTTTTTTCTTCTGTTGAGGCTGTTCAACCCCAGTCAGAAGCAAACTGGAGATGGGCTGACAAATTTGGTGTTCCAAGAATAGCCTTTGTTAATAAAATGGACAGGGTTGGTGCTGACTTTTTCAAAGTTTATGATGACATTATTGAGAAGCTTGGTGCAAAACCTGTTCCTGTACAGGTTCCAATAGGAAAGGAAGACAATTTTGAGGGAATAGTTGATCTTTTTGAGATGAAAGCATACATATGGAGAGGAGATGAACTTGGTGCTAAATATGATGTGACAGACGATATACCTGCAGATGTTAAGCCAGTTGCTGAAGAATGGCGTGAAAAGATGATAGAAGCCGTAGTGGAAACAGATGAGGAACTGATGGAGAAATACCTTGAAGGAGAGGATATCTCTGTTGAGGAACTGAAAAAAGCTCTCAGAAAAGCAACAATAAATAGAGAGCTTGTTCCTATGCTGTGTGGTTCAGCATTTAAAAATAAAGGTGTTCAGCCTCTTCTTGATGCAGTTATAGACTTTCTTCCTTCTCCGTTGGATATGCCCCCTGTTAAAGGAGTTAATCCTAACTCAGGAGAAGAGGAGGAAAGACACGCATCAGATGATGAGCCTTTCTGTGCCCTTGCATTTAAGGTTATGGCTGATCCTTATGCCGGACAACTTACATACTTCAGAGTTTATTCAGGTCATGTAAAAGCTGGAGATACAGTCTTAATAGCAAATAAAAATAAAAAGGTCAGAGTGGGAAGAATTCTCAGAATGCATGCTAACCAGAGGGAAGAGATAACAGAGGTTTATGCAGGAGATATAGCAGCTGCTGTTGGTCTTGATACAGTAACAGGAGACACACTTTCAGATGTTAACCATCCTATAGTTTTAGAGTCTATGGAGTTCCCAGAACCTGTTATCGCAATGGCTATTGAGCCAAAAACAAAGTCTGATCAGGAAAAACTTTCACAGGTATTAAATAAATTTATGAAGGAAGACCCAACATTTAAGGTTACCGTTGATCCTGAAACGAACCAGACTCTCATACACGGAATGGGTGAGCTCCACCTTGAGATTATGGTTGACAGGATGAAAAGGGAATACGGTATTGAGGTTAACGTAGGTAAACCTCAGGTTGCATACAAAGAGACAATCAAGAAAAAAGCTGTTGGTGAAGGGAAATTTATAAGACAGTCTGGAGGTAGAGGTCAGTACGGTCACGCTGTAATAGAGATAGAACCCCTTGAAGGAAAGGATTATGAGTTTGTGGATAAGATTGTCGGGGGTATCATACCAAAAGAGTTTATTCCGGCAGTTGATGCTGGAATACAGGAAGCTATGCAAAACGGTGTTATTGCAGGATATCCTGTAATAGGTGTGAAAGCAACTCTTTTTGATGGATCATTCCACGAGGTTGACTCCTCAGAAATAGCCTTTAAGATCGCAGGCTCAATGGCATTCAGAGAAGCAGCTAAAAAAGCAAATCCTGTTCTTCTTGAACCTATAATGCTTGTTGAGGTTGATACTCCCGAAGAATACATGGGAGATGTTATGGGTGATCTTTCTAAGAGAAGAGGAAGAATATTAGGTTCTGAGAAAAAGGGAACAACAATAACAATAAAAGCCGAAGTTCCCCTTG
>JALTAS010000034.1:0-2796 GCA_027058925.1 Persephonella sp. | reverse complement strand
GATCTTAGATCTTTAACACAGGGTAGAGCAACATTCTCAATGGTATTTGAAAAATATGAAGAAGTTCCAAAAAATATTGCAGATGAAATAGCCGGCGAAAGAGCCAAAGCTACAAGCTAATAATTAGAATAAAAGGAGGTAATAAAAAGAATGGCGAGAGAGAAATTTGAGAGGAAGAAAGAGCACGTAAACGTGGGGACAATAGGGCACGTTGACCACGGTAAGACGACATTAACAGCGGCGATAACATACGTACTATCAAAGAAAGGGCTGGCAGAGTTTATAGGGTACGGGGATATAGACAAGGCACCAGAGGAGAGAGACAGGGGAATAACAATCAACATCACACACGTAGAATACGAGACAGAGAAGAGGCATTATGCCCACGTAGACTGTCCAGGGCACGCAGACTACATCAAGAACATGATAACAGGAGCAGCCCAGATGGACGGGGCTATACTTGTAGTATCAGCTGCAGATGGACCAATGCCCCAGACAAGGGAGCACGTGCTACTGGCAAGACAGGTTAACGTGCCATACATTGTAGTATTTTTAAACAAATGCGACATGGTAGATGACGAGGAGCTTTTAGAGCTTGTTGAATTAGAGGTAAGGGAACTACTCAACAAGTACGAATTTCCAGGGGATGACGTACCAGTAATCAGGGGATCAGCACTTGGAGCATTAAACGACGAGGAGAAATGGGTCAAATCAATAGAAGAGCTGTTAGACGCAATGGACAACTACATACCAACACCAGAGAGGGCGACAGACAAACCATTCCTGATGGCTATAGAGGACGTATTTACAATATCAGGAAGGGGAACAGTAGTAACAGGGAGAGTAGAGAGAGGGACACTGAAAGTAGGAGATGAAGTAGAGATAGTAGGGCTATCAGACGAGATAAGGAAGACAGTAGTAACAGGAATAGAGATGTTCAGGAAGACACTGGACGAGGCAGTAGCAGGGGACAACGTAGGGGTGTTACTGAGAGGAGTAGGGAAAGACGAAGTAGAGAGGGGACAGGTATTAGCAGCACCAGGGACAATAACACCACACAAGAAATTCAAGGCACAGGTATACATACTTTCAAAAGAGGAAGGAGGAAGGCATACACCATTTTTCCTTGGGTACAGGCCACAGTTTTACATCAGGACAGCAGACATCACAGGTACAGTAGTGGAGCTACCAGAGGGGCAGGAGATGGTGATGCCAGGGGATAATGTAGAGCTGACAGTAGAATTAATGGAGCCAGTAGCTATAGAGGAGCAGATGAGGTTTGCTATCAGGGAAGGTGGTAGAACTGTTGGTGCTGGTGTCGTTACTAAAATAATTGAGTAAGAGGGTAAAAGATGCAGGAGAAGATAAGAATAAAACTGAAAGCTTTTGATCATAAAGTTTTAGACCAGTCTGTTAAACAGATTATAGATACTGTTAAAAGAAGTGGTGGGGTTATAAAGGGCCCCATCCCTCTTCCTACACAGAGAAGGATATGGTGTGTACACAGATCACCACACAAATTTGAGCAGTCAAGAGAACATTTTGAGATGAGAATACACAAAAGACTGATTGATATTGAGAATGCAACTCCACAAACAATAGAAGCACTGATGGACATCAGCCTGCCTGCAGGTGTTGATGTGGAAATAAAATTAAGCTAAGGAGTGAGTAAAATGCCAAAAGGCATAATCGGTAAAAAAATTGGAATGACAAGGGTTTTTGTTGGAGATAAGGCTATCCCTGTAACAGTGATACAGGTTGAACCTAACTATGTTGTTAATATAAGAACTCCTGAAAAAGATGGATATTCTGCTGTTGTGCTTGGAGCAGGAAACAGAAAGGAAAAAAGGACACCAAAACCTCTTAAAGCTATATTTGAAAAAGCAGGGCTTAAACCATTAAAAACACTTGCAGAATTTCCTTTGAAAGAGGGAGAAGAAGTTCAGCTGGGACAGGAAGTTAAGGTTGAGGAGGTTTTTGAAAAAGGAGATCTTGTTGATGTAACAGGAAAATCAAAAGGTAGAGGATTTGCCTCTGCGATGAAAAGGTGGGACTTTTCAGGATTTAAAAAATCCCACGGTTCAAGGTACCACAGGGCTATAGGTTCTATAGGTGCCTGTTCTGATCCTGGTAGGGTATGGAAAACAAAAAGAATGCCGGGACATTACGGAAATGAAACAATAACTGTCCAGGGACTTGAGGTTGTTGATATCATACCTGAAAAAAATGTTATCCTTGTTAAAGGATCAGTTCCTGGACACACAAACACAGTCCTGAAAATAAAAGCATCTGTTATACCAAACAGAAGAAAAGGAAAAAGAAAATTAGAAAGAGCTAAGGCAACTTATGCTTCTTAAAAATCAGAAAGAGGTGGCTTAGATGGAAGCTAATGTGGTAAATGTGAAAAAAGAGAATGTAGGAACGATAGAACTGAACGATTCTATCTTTAATACAGAGGTTAAAGAGCATACAGTGTGGGAAGTTATAAAGTGGCAGCTTGCCTCAAGAAGGGCAGGAACAGCCTCAACAAAAACAAGAGCTGAAATCAGAGGTTCAAGAAGAAAGATACTTCCCCAGAAAGGAACAGGAAACGCAAGACATGGTGATAGAAAAGCAAATATATTTGTTGGTGGAGGAGTAGCACACGGTCCCCACCCGAGGGATTATTATTACGCACTTCCTAAGAAAGTTAGAAAAAAAGCCCTTAAGGGCGTTCTTTCCATGAAGCTTAAAGATGGTGAGATCACCATAATAGAGGATTTTACATTTGATCAGCCAAAAACAAAAAAAGCGATA
>JALTAS010000033.1 GCA_027058925.1 Persephonella sp. | reverse complement strand
TTCTCTGACAGCCTCTCTTGCCACCTTGACAGAATCTTTCTTTTCAAAACCGAGATTTAAAAGAGCCTGTACAACATCATCAATAATCTCCTGACGAACAAAATCAAGCTTACCTTTAAGTTCAAGGATTATTCTCTGGGCTGTTTTCTTTCCTATCCCCTGAACCTCTGTTAATGCATCAACATCACCTTCTTCAATAATCTGAATTAATTCTCCCACAGAATACTTTTTAAGTATTGAAAATGCATGCTTTACTCCCACACCAGAAACAGTCAAAAATTTATCAAAAAGATCCCTCTCTTCTATTGTTTTAAAACCGTACAGTATGAGTTCATCTTCTTTAATATTAACCTTTGTATAAACCTTTACCTCTTCTTCACCAAAATTTGAAGGTGTAAGTACTTTAAAACCAAATCCTTCCTTCTCAAGTATTATGTAATCCTCTCCTCTCTCAACAATTCTTCCTTTAATGTAATCAAGCATATCGCCCTCACAACCATTAATCAGTATAAATATAACAATTTTTGTATTAAAATTAATATAAAGCCGGGAGGTTGGGATTTATGATAAACCTACCAATGATAATAGGCGGTCAAAAGATAGACAAAAAAGAAAAGATAGATGTTATATACCCATACACCCAGCAGATTATAGGACAGGTTCCAAAAGGAGATCCTGAAGATGTTGAAAAAGCGATTGAAAAGGCAAAAAATGGTCTTGAAAAATTAAAATCACTCACATCATACGAAAAGTACAGAATCCTTATGAAAGTTGCCTCTCTTCTTGATGAAAGAAAAGAGGATTTTGCCAAAACTATAGTATATGAAGTTGGAAAGACAATAAAAGAGGCAAGAACAGAGGTAGAAAGATGTATAAACACAATAATTTTTTCTGCTGAAGAGGCAAAAAGAATAGAAGGGGGGTATGTTCATATAGATGCCTCTCCCAATGGAAAAGGAAAAAAGGGCTTTTATTTTAGAGAACCTGCCGGTATAGTTGCAGCTATAACACCATTTAACTTTCCCCTTAATCTTACTGCCCATAAAATAGCACCATCAATAGCGGCAGGATGTTCTTTTATTTTAAAGCCAAGTGAAAGAACCCCTTTATCTCCCATAATGCTGTGTGAGCTCTTCCTTGAGGCAGGTGTTCCTGAAGAAGTTGTTTCTGTAATACCTGGTTTTGCCGATGTGGGTCAGGCTATGACAACACATCCTGATGTTAGAGTTGTTTCATTCACAGGTAGTTTAAAAGTGGGTGAGATAATATCAAAACAGGCCGGACTAAAGAAAATAGTAATGGAACTTGGATCAAACTCTGCTGTTGTTGTTGATGAGGATGCAGATCTTGAAAAAGCAGCCAAAAAATCTGTTTTAGGAGGTTTTGCTGTTGCAGGACAGGTCTGCATATCTGTCCAGAGAATTCTGGTTCACGAAAAAGTTGCCGACAGGTTTCAGGAACTTTTAAAAGAAGAGGTTTCAAAACTTAAGTTTGGGGATCCTATGGATGAAGAAACAGATGTTGGACCTGTGATCACTGTTGATGAGGTAAACAGGATTCAATCATGGATTAAAGAGGCTGTTGAGAGAGGTGCAAAAGTTGAAACAGGGGGAATATCCTGTGCGGAGGAAAAAACTGTATTTCAGCCAACAATTGTTGTTGACATTCCAGAAGAATCAAAACTTTTCTACGAGGAAGCATTTGCTCCTGTCGTTACGGTAAAGAGATTTAAAGACATAGATGAGGCTCTTAGACTTGTTAACAGATCAAACTATGGACTTCAAGTTGGAATTTTTACAAACAATCTTAAAAATGCATGGAAGTTCATACAGCATGCACAGGTTGGTGGGGTTATAATAAATGACATACCAACATTCAGGGCTGACAATATGCCTTACGGGGGTGTTAAAGGAAGCGGGATAGGAAGGGAAGGACCAAAGTTCGCTATTGAGGACTATACAGAGATAAAAATGGTGGTTTTTGACCTTGGTGAATAAAAAATATGCAGATATATGCATATTATTTGTGCAAAATGGAGATTTGCTAAAGATTTTACAGGCTGTAATTTTGGCAAAAAATTTGCGATAAAATTAAGGATAAATATGGAGGTTGTTCATGAAGAAGATTGAAGCAATCATCAAACCATTTAAACTTGATGAAGTAAAAGATGCTCTCACAGAGATCGGTGTTTACGGAATGACCGTTTCAGAGGCAAAAGGTTTTGGAAGACAGAAAGGTCATACAGAGCTTTACAGGGGAGCTGAATATGTAATTGATTTTCTCCCAAAACTAAAAATAGAGATAGTTGTTGATGACTCAATGGTTGAAAAGGTGGTTGAAACTATTTCAAATGCTGCAAGGACAGGTAGAATAGGGGACGGAAAGATATTTGTTATACCTGTTGAGGATGTAATTAGAATAAGAACAGGTGAAAGAGGACCTGAAGCAATTTAAATAAAAATACCTTAGGAGGTTTTTTAGAATGGCTATGATTCAATGCCAAACACCGGATGATGTTTTAAGGGTTATCTCAGAAAAAGG
Source organism: Persephonella sp. (assembly GCA_027058925.1). Lineage (GTDB taxonomy): Bacteria > Aquificota > Aquificia > Aquificales > Hydrogenothermaceae > Persephonella_A. The sequence continues at coordinate 2,727 of JALTAS010000033.1, read as the reverse complement.
GATCGCTTTTATCGATCTGAAATTTTCTGATCCATTTGGGCAGTGGCAACATTTAACAGTACCTGCCCATGAATTTTCTGCTGAAAGCTTTGAAAATGGTATTCCTTTTGATGGCTCATCTATCAGGGGCTGGAAAGGAATACAGGAATCAGACATGCTTCTTATCCCTGATCCAAAATCTGCATTTATTGATCCATTTATTGAAGATCCAACACTATCCCTTATATGTGATGTTGAAGACCCCATAACAAGAGAACCTTACAGCAGAGATCCAAGACAGATCGCAAAAAAGGCTATTGAGTTCCTCAAATCAAGCGGAATAGGAGATGTGGCATATTTTGGGCCTGAAGCTGAATTTTTCATATTTGACGACATAAAGTTTGTAAATGGTCCAAACATCGCTTATTACGAAATTGATTCTATTGAAGGATGGTGGAATACAGCAAGAGAAGAGATGCCAAACCTTGGATACAAAACACCTTACAAAAGAGGTTACTTTCCTGTTCCTCCATTAGATAAGATGTTTGATATAAGAAGAGATATGGTGAAAACTCTTGAAGAGGTTGGTATTACAGTAGAAAGAGAACACCATGAAGTTGGAACGGCAGGACAGGGAGAGATAAACTTCAGATTCTCCGACCTGGTTACAACAGGGGATAACGTACTGAAGTACAAATATGTTCTGAGAAATGTAGGTTATAAACATGGAAAGTACGTCACATTCCTTCCTAAACCAATAGCCGGAGACAACGGAACAGGAATGCACACACACTTTTCCATATGGAAAGGTGGTGAGAACCAGTTTGCTGGAGACCAGTACGCAGGTCTTTCAGAAATAGCTCTGTATGCTATTGGTGGCATCATTAAACATGGAAAAGCCATTGCAGCTTTCACAAACCCAACAACAAACTCTTACCACAGACTTGTTCCAGGATTTGAAGCTCCTGTAAGACTTGCTTATTCAGCAAGAAACAGATCAGCAGCTATAAGAATACCTATGGGATCAGCATCACCAAAGGCAAAAAGAATAGAGGTAAGATTCCCGGATGCTTCTTCAAACCCATACCTTGCATTTACTGCTCTCTTAATGGCAGCCATAGATGGAATTGAGAACAAGATCCACCCAGGAGAGCCAATGGATAAAGACATATATGCACTTCCTCCAGAAGAGCTTGCACACATCCCAGAAACACCTGCTTCGCTTCAGGAAGCTATTGATGCACTAAAGGAAGACATGGATTTCCTCCTGAAAGGTGGAGTAATGGATGAGGACTTTATTAACATGTGGATTGAAACAAAACAGGAAGAAGTTGATGCTATAAGGCTTGTTCCTCATCCAAAAGAGTTTGAGCTTTATTACGACATTTAATATAATGGGGGGCTTTTGCCCCCTTTATAATTATATTGATATTTTTATAGTTTTCGTTTAAGCTATATTTTCAAAAAAGAGTAAATCCTTGGAAGATAAAGTAGCTGCGATAAAATCTTTTAAAGCTGCAACGGAAACACAAACAACAGATCTTCTTATTGTGATTTTTCTCATCCTGTTTCTTATCCTCACATTTTTAGTGATCTTAAATTTCAGAAAAGCTTTAAAACAGAAATTTATGAAAAAATTATTTATGAAAACAATAAAAGAAAGAGCCCTTCCAACAAAAGCTGGAGAGATACTCTGGAAGTACTCAACAAAATTAGGTAGAGATCCATTTTTATCCCTTGAGGTTAAGGCTTCCTTTGAAAAAGTAATAGATCAGTACATTCAGGAAGAGCCTGATTATGACGAAGAGCTGATAAAAAATATGAGAAAAAATTTAGGCTTTGATTACATTCCATCATTTATACCTTTAACATCTACAAAGGATATAGAGATTTTCCAGAGCGGAAAGATATCATACGACGGAAGATCTGCCGATGTGGCGCTGTATGATAAAGATGAGAAATTTATGTACTGGATGCTTATGGATAATAAAAACCTTCCAGATTTGAAGAAAAAAACAGTAAAACTACAGTTTTTAAGAAGAGATGATGCGATCTATATACTTGAAGGAAAGGTTGAGGAAGTTTTTACAGAAAATGGTAAGGTTATCCTGAAAATACCACACCATACAGAGATGAAAAGGATACAGAGAAGACAGCACTGCAGAATTGAGGTTGATTTCCCTGTAAGCGTAAGTAGAATATCACTTACAAACCCTTCAGAAAACAGATGGGTAACGGCAGATGCTAAAGACATAAGTGGTGGGGGCATCAGAATATGCGTCCATTCATCACAAAGAGCACAGATTAACCTTGCCATAGGAACAGACATATGGTTGAGTTTCCATCTTGAAGGAAAAGATATGAAGATTAAGGGAACAGTAGTAAACATAATAGAGAGAAAAACAACAACCTGTTATGGTATTAAGTTTGTTAATCTAAAATCAAAAGAGGAAAGCCACATACTGAACTATGTAAAAAAACAGCAACAGAAACTAAGAAATTTAGCGAAACAAAGAACAGGGTAATATTCACAACAGAGACATTAGGGAATATATTTATATTAATAACCTCAGGGGAAGGGATGTGAGAAGATTAATTGTATTTTTTATTATCACAGGAACTTTTCTTTTGACATTTTCCTGTATGGATTATGAAAACCTTGATACAGACGAACTTGAGATAATCTACAAAAAAAATCATGATCCAAAAGTTCTACCTTTTTTATGTAAAAAATACTACAAAAAATTT
>JALTAS010000032.1:1382-5306 GCA_027058925.1 Persephonella sp. | reverse complement strand
ATATTAAACAAGGTAAGATGGTTATAGTTGTTGATGATCCTGACAGGGAGAATGAAGGTGATCTTGTTATGGCAGCCGAAAAGATCACTCCTGATACGATCAACTTTATGGCGAAAGAAGGAAGGGGGCTTATATGTCTTTCACTCACACCAGAAAGATGTAAAGAGCTTGATATACCTTTGATGACAGCAAACAATACAGATCCAAAAGGAACAGCATTCTGTCTTTCTATAGATGCACACCCAAAGTTTGGAACAACAACAGGTATTTCTGCATACGATAGGGCTGTAACAATAAAACTTGCTGTCAGCCCTGATGCACAGCCGACTGATTTTATCAGACCTGGTCATGTTTTTCCCCTTATGGCAAGACCGGGAGGTGTTCTTGAGAGAACAGGACATACGGAGGCATCTGTTGATCTTGCAAAGCTTGCTGGTCTTTATCCTGCCGGTGTGATATGCGAGATAATGAAAGAAGATGGAACGATGGCAAGACTTCCTGATCTCATAAAGTTTGCAAAAAAGCATAACCTTAAGATCATAACAATAGCTGATCTTGTTCAGTACAGACTGAGGAGTGAAAAGCTTGTTGAGAGGGAAGCAGAGGCTTATCTTCCAACAAAATACGGAACATTCAAAATATACGCTTACAGAAACAAGGTTGATGGATCTGAACATGTTGCTCTTGTTATGGGAGATATAAGACCTGATGAGCCTGTCCTCACAAGGGTTCATTCAGAATGTCTGACAGGTGATATATTTGGATCCCTGAGGTGTGATTGCCAATCCCAGCTTCACTCTGCTTTAAGAACTATAGCCAACGAGGGAAAGGGAGTTCTTGTCTATATGAGAGGACATGAGGGCCGAGGAATAGGAATAGTTAATAAGATAAAAGCTTACAGGCTTCAGGATCAGGGTTATGACACCGTTGAGGCTAATCATAAACTTGGATTTCAGGCAGATCTTAGAGATTTTGGAACTGGAGCACAGATACTCCTTGATCTTGGGGTCAGAAAGATGAAGCTTATGACAAACAACCCAAGAAAGATTGTAGCTCTTGAGGGTTTCGGTCTTGAGGTTGTTGAAAGAGTTCCCATTATAATAGAAACAAACCCATACAACAAAAATTATCTGAAGACAAAAAAGGTCAGACTTGGTCATCTTATTGAGGAACTTAAAGGGGAAACATGCCAGCTTGATTATGAAGAAACAGAAGATAAAGATAAATGATTTTAAACCAGAACATCTTGATCAGGTGAAAGTCATACTTTCTGAAAACTTTAAGTATCCGTGGTCAGATAATCATATCCTTTCATCCAACAGTTTTTCGGTTAAAAAGGTTATTTTTCTGGATCGTAAGATAATTGGTTTTTTTTCAGGAGAAATAATACTTTCAGAAGGATCAATAACTATGATAGCGGTAAGGAAAAAGTACCAGAACAGAGGAATAGGAAAGTATATACTTGACTGGTTTGTTAATTTATCTAAGGAAAAGGGTGTAAAGAATATCTGGTTAGAGGTTTCAAGCAAAAACAAAAAAGCCATCAGATTCTACGAAAATTACGGGTTTATAATAGAGGACATTAGACCTTCCTACTACAGAGATGGCTCAGATGCTCTTATAATGAGGTTTCCTGTCTATCCGTGATAAAATAAATTTTTGATATCTTTATTGTGGGGTTTTGTATTGGAGATCAAAGGTAAGAAGGCGGAAATACTTATACCGGAAGATCAGATCAAAAAAAAGGTAAAACAGTTGGGTCAAATAATATCTCAGGACTTCAGAAAAAAAGAGCTTCTTGTTGTTGGTATCTTAAAAGGATCTTTCATATTTATGGCTGATCTTGTTAGGGAGATAGAAGGAAAGGTTTATATAGACTTTATGCAGGTGTCATCTTACCATACAGGTATGGAAAGTAGCGGAGAAGTGATATTTGTTAAGGATTTGTCAACAGATATTGATGGTAAAAATGTTCTTATCGTTGACGACATTATTGATACAGGCAGAACTCTTAAGGCTCTTGTTGAGGCATTAAAACAGAGGAAACCTGCCCAGTTAAAGACCTGCGTCCTTCTTGATAAAAAAGAAAGAAGAGAGGTTGATTTTGATGCTGATTACGTAGGTTTTGTTATACCTGATAAATTTGTTATAGGTTATGGCCTTGACTGGGCTGAAGAAGGAAGAACCTTAAAAGATATTTATGCTGTGGAGGATTAAGATGGGATTTAAACCTGTTGATGTTTCCGGAAAGTTTGAGACCATAAGAACTGCAAAGGCAGAGGGAAAGATTTACCTGTCTGCTGAGTCTGTTGAGATGATAAAAGAAGGTAGAGTTCCAAAAGGAGATGTTTTGCTTGCTTCCCAGATGGCAGGTCTTCTGGGAGCTAAAAGAACTCCGGACATTCTCCCTTTCTGTCACAATATTATGATAGATCATGTTGTTGTTGATACTGAACTTCAACAAGATGGAGTTTATGTAACAGCAGAGGTAAAATGTGTAGGTAGAACAGGGGTTGAGATGGAGGCATTGACCGCTGTTTCTGCCGCACTTCTCAATGTTTATGACATGCTCAAGGCTTTTGATAAGAATATGTACATATCAGATATAAAACTTGTGTCTAAAAAAGGAGGAAAGTCAGACTGGGCTGAGGATCTTGCCGGTCTTAAGTGTGCCGTTATTACCCTTAGTGATACCTGCTATAAGGAAGAAGCAGAGGATAAAAGCGGAAAAACAGCAATAGACCTAATACAGAAAGAGTTTGGTGGAGAGGTAGTCCATTACAAAATACTTCCAGATGAAAAAGACAAAATAATTGAAGAGCTTAAAGAACTTACAGACAAAGTTGATATTATTTTTACAACAGGTGGAACAGGATTCAGTAAAAGGGATGTTACCCCTGAAGCTACAAAAGAAGTGATAAGAAAGGAGATGATCGGATTTTCTGAAGCTATGAGGATTGTTGGCATAAAGTTTACGCCAAAATCTCTTCTTTCAAGAGGGGTTTGCGGCATATTAGGAGATTCAACCCTCATAATCAATCTTCCCGGTTCAACAGGAGGAGTTAAAGACAATATAAGGCTTGTTGCACCTCTTTTAAAACATGCTATAAGAATGGCAAAAGGTGAGAAAAAACACTGAGGCATACCTTGGTTTTGCCCTCATGTGGAGGGAGAAATATTTCCTCTCTCTCGCTGAAGATAGGTTGAAGAAAGTTTATTCAGGTTTTTTTATTCAGTCTGATCCGTTTGAACCATTGTTTTCACAGTATTATCACAAAGAAATGGGTAGTCCCCTGTATAAAAAATTTGTTTTGACAAACACCATAATAGACAAGAGCAGAATAAAGGATATAAAAATAGATGCTGTTAGTATAGAGGATAATTTCAGAATAGACGGAAAAAGAACAGTCAATATAGACCCATTTTATATGGATAAAGATCAGGTTGTTGTCTCAACATCAAAGTACAGAGGAAACAGAATATATATAGGAGATGGAGTTTTTGTAGAGCTTGAGCTTTTTTACCATCACGGATCTTTTCAGCCGTTTGTATGGACCTATACTGATTATAAAGATCACATTCCATTTTTTAACAATCTGAGAAAAAAGCTCAAATAAATCTCTTTTCTATTTCTTCCTCATCTAACGGTTTTGATAAGTAAAACCCCTGAATGTAATCAACACCTATCTTTCTATAGACATCAAGTTGCTGTTTAGTTTCTACACCTTCTGCTACAGTTTTAATTCCTAAAGATTTTGCGATATGAACAACACCTTCAATAATGGCTTTTGTTTTACGGTCAGAAACTATAGCCTTTGAGAAAGATATATCTATTTTTATTATGTCAGCCTGTATATCTTTCAGGTAGGATAGAGCAGAGTAACCTGTTCCAAAATCATCTATTGATATTCTTATGTTTGGTAT
>JALTAS010000032.1:0-1372 GCA_027058925.1 Persephonella sp. | reverse complement strand
TACTTCATATTTTTGATAAAACTTTTTCCAGAAATAAGATCCTCAACAAATATTCTTTCTGTTATCTCAAGAATAACAGGTTTTTTTAAGTTCCCTGTATGCTTTTCAAGAATATTTAAAAATTCAGGTTTTTTGAAAACCGTTCCTGATATATTCAGGGCTACAGGTTTTTTCCATCTGTTTATCTTCTGTGAAACCTGGGAAAAAGCCCATTCGGTAAATTTATCTATGTATGGAGATGTTTCAAGGTAATTTATAAATTCTGAAGGTAAATGAATCTGATTTCTTTCATCAATGATTCTCACAAGGGATTCAAACCCTGCAACTGAAAGATCTTTTGTTCTGAAGTAAGGTTGATAATAAAGTTTAAACATATCTTCTCTGAAAGCTTTTTCTATCAGATATTTTATCTCAAGAAGTTTTTTTGCCTTTTCTTCAAGATCTTTATTAAAGAATTTTATAATGTCTGCTCCTTCTTTTTTTGCATTGTTTAAAGAAAGGGAAGCGTTTTCATAAAGTTTTCTAAAGTTTTCAGCATCATCAGGAAATATTGATATTCCTGCATTTACATGCAGGTTAACACGATTGTTATTTATATCAAAAGTTTTTGAGAAAATATCTTTAAGTTTGTTCTCAATAACAAATATGTCTTCCCTTCTTTTTAGATCTGTTAAAAGAATCGCAAACTCGTCAGAACCTGTTTTGCTGATAATGTCCCTTTCTCTAAAATTTGTCCTCAACCTTTTTGCAACAGCTTTAAGAAGCTGTTTTCCGTAATCTATACCATAAATCTTATTGAGATAGGTGAAATCTCTGATATCAACAATAACAAGAGCAGCCTGTGAACTTGTCTTTCTTAAAAATGCATCTGCTTTTTTTATAAAACCTTCAAAATTCAAAAGCTTTGTGGTCTGATCAAAAAATCTGAGATATTCATTTTCTCTTGCGAGTCTGAGTTCTTCTGTTATGTCTTTTCCGATTGCAAGATATCTTACAGTATTCTCATTTAGTTTTACCGGAATTATCTTCTGTCTAAGATAAAAAAAAGATCCATCTTTTCTCCTGTTGATAAAAGTTGCCTCAAACTCCATTCCGGATTTTACTGTATCCCAAAGATCTGCATAAAAATCATCTGAATGAAGTCCTGATTTGAATATATTTATATTTTTATTCAGGATTTCTTCTTTAGTGTAGCCTGATATACATGAGACAATCTTGTTTGCGTAGAGTATTTTGCCTTTATCATCTGTGACAACAACCCATTCACTTGATTTTTCGATTGCTTCTTTGAGAATTACACCTTCTTTGATATTCTCTATCTTTTCCAGACCAAAACTAAGATCCCTTTTTATCTCTTCAAGCAGACTTAATC
>JALTAS010000031.1 GCA_027058925.1 Persephonella sp. | reverse complement strand
GCTTATGATGCGCCAACAGCAGAAGAAAAAGGTTATTTCAGTATGAAGGTTTTAAACGGAATAATAGGAAGCGGTTTTACTTCAAGGCTCTTTCAGGAACTGAGAGAGAAAAAAGGTCTCGCATACGCTGTAGGCTCATTTTTCCCAACAAGAATAAATATGGGGAGATTTATTGCTTACATAGGAACGGCACCTGAAAAAACTGATGAGTCCCTTAAAGGGATAGTTGATGTTGTGAGAAGTATTGAAAAAGGCGTTAAAGAGGAAGAGATAAAAATAGCAAAAGAAAAAATTTTTGGCCATTTTTTGCTGGAACATCAAACAAGAGCAAAACAGGCGTGGTATTTAGGCTGGTTTGAGACTATAGGACTTGGTTATCATATGGATAGGGAATATCCAGAAAAGATAAACAAAGTTTCAAAAAATGATATTTTTGATGTGTGGAAAAGATATATTCCTAAAGGGTACAGATGCGTTATAGTAAAGCCTTAGGAGGTGCTTATGATCTGGTTTACTGAACACTGGACAGAAGGCGTAGGCCTGACTGTTAAAGCAGATGAGGTAAAAAAGATTAAATCAAGGTATCAGGAGATACTTGTTCTTGACACTCCAGAGTTTGGAAGAATGCTTGTTCTTGACGGACTTGTCCAGACAACAGAAAGGGATGAGTTTATATACCATGAGATGCTTGCCCATCCAGCTATGGTTATGCATCCAAATCCTGAAAGGGTTCTTGTTATAGGAGGGGGGGACGGTGGAACTATAAGGGAAATCCTGAAGCATAAATCTGTAAAAGAGGTTCATCTCTGTGAGATAGACGAGGAAGTGATAATAGTTTCTGAAAAGTTCTTCCCAACTATTTCAGAAAAGTTAAGAGATCCCAAAGTCAAAATATTCATTGAAGATGGAAACAGTTTTTTAGAAGAACGGAAAGATTTTTACGATCTGATAATAATGGATTCTTCTGATCCGGTAGGTGCTTCTGAGGTTCTGTTTAAAAGAGAGTTTTATGAAAAGGTAAAAAACTCACTAAGAAAAGATGGAATAATGGTTGCTCAGACAGAATCTCCAATTCTGCAGGAAAAATATTTTTCAAAGGCCTACAGTGAGATCAGAAAGGTGTTCAGAAATGTGGGAGTTTATCTTGCTTACATACCTACATATCCTTCAGGAATGTGGAGCTTTACGATAGCTTCCGACTTTGTTGATATAAAGGATACCACCAAGAATCCAGATAGACTTAAGGAATTGAAAACAAAATACTTTTGTGATAGCATATATGCTTGTCTTTTTTCACTGCCTAAGTTTGTTCAGGAAATAATAAAAAAATCTTAACAAGGAGGTAAACAGTTGGCAGAAATCTTACAAAAAATAGCCAGGGAATCTTCAGAAAAAACGAATATCAGACTTATACCAAGGAATGTTGAGAGAGTACTTGCTGCACTTCAGGTGACAAAAGATTTCTGGAAGGTTGTTGATTATTCAGATCTTCCTGTTCCAGCTGCTTCAGAGATAGTAAAGGGACTTATAGGAGAAGGATTTGTAAAAGTTGAGAATGATGAGCTTTTCCTTACAGAAAAAGGGTTAAACCTTGTAAAAGAGCTTAAAATACCCCCTTATGTTGATTACACATGCCAGGCATGTGAAGGAAGGGGAATACCGTTTTATGCGAATAAAGACTGGTACAGAATATTCCTTGAACTTACACAGGACAGACCAAAAGCTATACAGGAATACGATCAGGGATCTGTAACACCTGAGACTACAATATCAAGGGTTCTGTTCTTAGATTCAAGAGAGGATCTCAGAAACAGGGATATTCTTGTTATGGGAGCTGAAGATGATCTTACAGGGCTTGCTGTTGCACTGACAGGTCTTCCAAGAAAAGTTCTCATACTTGATATAGACGAGAGAGCTATTGATTTTGACAACAGAATATTCAGAGAGCTTGGAATATACAATGCTGAAGCTATAAGGTTTGATCTGAGAAATCCATTTCCAGAGGAATGGATCGGGGCTTTTGATGTGTTTATAACAGATCCCCCTGAAACTGTGAAGGCTTTTAAGGCGTTTATTGCAAGAGGAATAGCCTCTCTCAAAGGGGAAGGATCTGCAGGATATTTTGGTCTGACCCTCAGGGATTCCTCACTCAATAGATGGCAGCAGTTTCAGAAAGCACTCTTAAATGATTACGGAATGGTGATTACAGACATTGTTCAGGATTTTAACGCATATATGAACTGGGAATATCATGAAGAGACAAGGGCTCAAAAAGTTGCACCTGTAAATAAAGGTCCATCAGACATATGGTACAGATCAGCATGGTACAGGATTGAAGCTATGCCAGGATTCAAGGGTGAAAACATACAGATAAAAGATGAGGTTTTCAGAGAGCTTTATCTTGATGAGGAAGGCTCAACAACTTAAAATCAGGGGCTTAAAAGCCCCTTTTCTTTAAAAAAATTTATTCCAAATTTATAAAACAGTGTTTGATTTTTTATTAATGTATCAATTATAATATTCTGTCTAAAAATAACTTCAGGAGAGGTGTGCAATGGGCTTTTTGGAAGAATACAGAAAACATGTTGAAGAGAGGGCAAAACTTGGAATTCCTCCACTTCCCCTTAATGCTAAACAGGTGGAAGAGCTGGTAAAGCTTCTCCAGCAGGTTCCTATTGTAGAGGAAGAGTATCTTATGGACCTTTTCCTTAATAGAGTTCCTCCAGGTGTAGATGATGCAGCTTTTGTAAAAGCGAAATTTCTTGCAGAAATTATTGAAGGATTAAAAACATCTCCTGCTATAACTCCGGTACATGCTGTACAGATACTTGGAACTATGCTTGGCGGATATAATGTTGAGCCTCTTGTTATGGCTTTAGGTCATAAGGATGAAGAGATAGCGAAAGAGGCTGCAAAGGCTTTAAAAAATATTCTTTTAGTTTATGACTATTTCAATGATGTTGTTGAACTTGCAAAATCAGGAAATAAATATGCTCAGGAAGTGCTTGAAAGCTGGGCGAACGCAGAATGGTTTACATCAAAAGAGCCACTCCCAGAAAAGATAACAGTAACAGTTTTTAAAGTTCCAGGTGAGACAAACACAGATGATCTTTCCCCTGCAAGGGAGGCATCAACAAGGAGTGATATTCCTCTCCATGCACTCTCCATGCTTCAGGCTAAGATGCCGGATGCAATCCAGAAAATTCAGGAGCTAAAGAAAAAAGGGCATCCTGTTGCGTTCGTTGGTGATGTTGTTGGAACAGGATCATCAAGAAAGTCAGCAACTAACTCACTTATGTGGTGGATAGGTGAGGATATACCTTATGTCCCAAACAAAAGGAGAGGTGGTGTTGTAATAGGTGGAGTAATAGCCCCTATATTCTTCAATACATGGGAAGATTCAGGAGGTCTTCCGATAATAGCTGATGTCTCAAAACTTGAAACAGGAGATGTAATAGATATTTATCCGTATGAAGGAAAAATTGTTAAAAACGGTGAAGTTGTTGCAACATTTGAGCTTAAGCCGAACACCCTACCTGATGAGGTCAGGGCAGGTGGAAGAATACCTCTGATAATAGGAAGAAATCTTACAAGAAAGGCAAGAGAAGCTCTTGGAATGCCTGAAGAAAACATCTTTATCAGACCTGAGCAGCCGCCAGAAAAGGAAGGGGTCGGCTACACACTTGCTCAAAAGATGGTTGGTAGAGCCTGTGGAATGGAAGGGGTAAGACCTGGTATGTATGTTGAGCCTCAGGTTCTTACTGTAGGTTCTCAGGATACAACAGGAGCTATGACAAGAGACGAAATTAAGGAACTGGCTGCCCTTTCATTTGGAGCTGACCTTGTGATGCAGTCTTTCTGTCATACAGCTGCATATCCAAAACCGGCAGATGTTAAGCTTCAGCTTACACTTCCACAGTTTATTATAAAAAGAGGTGGTGTCTCCCTAAGACCTGGAGACGGTGTTATCCATTCTTGGCTTAACAGAATGGTTCTTCCTGATACTGTTGGAACAGGTGCAGACTCACACACAAGATTTCCAATAGGTATATCATTCCCTGCAGGATCGGGGCTTGTAGCCTTTGCCGCAGTTACAGGAACTATGCCTCTTAACATGCCTGAATCTGTTCTTGTAAGGTTCAAAGGTGAGATACAGCCGGGAATAACAGTTAGAGACCTTGTTAATGCTATCCCTTATTTTGCTATAAAACAGGGTCTTTTAACAGTAGAGAAAAAAGGTAAGAAAAACATATTTGCAGGAAGAATACTTGAGATAGAAGGTCTTGAAGACCTTAAGGTTGAGCAGGCATTTGAGCTTTCAGATGCTTCTGCTGAAAGAAGTGCTGCTGCATGTACAGTAAAACTCAATAAAGAGCCTGTTATTGAGTATATCCAGTCAAATATAGCCCTTCTTCAAAAGATGATTGATGCAGGATATCAGGACGCAAGAACCCTTAAAAGAAGAATAGACAAAATGAAAGCATGGCTGGAAAATCCGGAACTTCTTGAGGCAGATGAGAATGCAGAATATGCAGCTGTAATAGAGATAGATCTTAATGAGATAAAAGAGCCAATTCTTGCATGTCCAAATGATCCTGATGATGTTGCTACACTATCTGAGGTTCTTGCAGATGAAAGGAGACCTAAAAATATAGATGAGGTTTTTGTAGGATCATGTATGACAAATATAGGACACTTCAGGGCTGTAGGAGAGATACTGAGAGGTGAAGGACAGATACCAACAAGGTTGTGGATAGTTCCCCCAACAAAGATGGACGAAAGACAGCTTATAGAGGAAGGATATTACAATATTTACGGAGTAGCTGGAGCAAGGACTGAGGTTCCCGGATGCTCTCTCTGTATGGGTAATCAGGCAAGAGTTAAAGACGGTGCGATTGTTATGTCAACATCAACAAGAAATTTTGATAACAGAATGGGTAAAGATGCCAAAGTTTATCTTGGTTCTGCAGAGATATCAGCTATAAGTGCGATACTTGGAAGGCTTCCAACTGTTGAGGAATACCACAAATACATGAATGAAAAGATTGCAGGAAAAGAGGATCAGGTATATAGATTTCTCAACTTCCATGAGCTTTCAGACGAGGAGTTAGACATACTTGTGGCAGACGCTCTATATACATTTTAAAACAAGGGGGGTGATCCCCCTTTTATATTATCTTTGGGATTTTTCCCAGCTTGTTTAATCTGTAATAAATACCCCACGCCTTTTTCATCAGGTGTCCAACCACAGGCATAGGCAAAAGCATGGCTTTACTGTTGCTTCTGTAGGCAAGAGCCCCACCGTTTCCGGTATCCATAAGACACATAATGTTTATGTGTTC
>JALTAS010000030.1 GCA_027058925.1 Persephonella sp. | reverse complement strand
GATGATAACTTTGTATCTTTTGAACTGCCTTCAATCTGCTACATTCCAATGGCATCATCAGTCTTATCAAAGCTAAAAGAAGATCTTTATATAGACTGGGAGTTTATACTTGAGGAATTACATGAAACGGTTGAGGGAGGAATTGACAGAAAAAGGATTGATGTTATGGTAATGGTTGATTCAAACAAAGATAAAGTGGTTGTTGTGTCTATTGGAGAGTTTGATCTTGTTGCTGTGATCCCTTCCTGATAAAATATTTTTAAAAAAGGTTTAATAAATGTCTGTAAATCTTTCATTTGAGGAGTTTAAAAAACTTGCTCAAGATTACAATGTAATACCTGTTTATAAAGAGATCCTTTCAGATCTTGATACCCCTCTTTCTGTATTCCAGAAAATATTTTCTCCTGAGAGGTTCAGCTTTCTGTTTGAAAGTGTTGAGCAGGGGGACAACATTGGAAGATACTCTTTTATAGGCTCATCTCTGCCTGTTTACATAAAAACCAAAAAAGATTTTTGTGAGTTTTACAACAAGGGACAGATTGAGTGCAGAAAAACAGGCGATCCTATTGATGAGCTGAAAAAACATTTAGGCAGGTTTAAGCCTGCAAAAATAGACAGTCTTCCACCTTTCTGGGGAGGATTTGTAGGGTATGTTGCTTACGATGTTATACATTTTTACGAACCTGTTCCGGATGTAAAGCCTGATGTTCTTAAACTTCCTGATCTTTTTTTCTTTCTGAGCGATGAGGTTGTGGTTTTTGATAATGTAAAGAAAACCATAAAAATAATAGTAAGTGCGATTATAGAAGACAAACAGGATCTGGAGCAAAAATACAGAGAGACAGTAAACAGAATAAACCTTATTGAAGAGAGACTGTGCAGGGAGATAAGACTGGGCAGAATTCCTGTTGTTGATCTGAAGTCAGTGGACATTTCAGACTGGAAATCCAACTTTAAAAAAGAGGAATTTTTAAAAGCTGTTGAAAAAAGCAAGTATTACATAGAAGAGGGAGATATTATTCAGGTTGTTATCTCCCAGAGATTTCATAAAAAGCTAAAAACAGATCCTATTAATGTTTACAGGGCTGTCAGATCAATAAATCCATCTCCATACCTGTTTTATCTGGATTTCAGAGATATAAAACTGATAGGTTCTTCTCCTGAAATTCTTGTTTCTGTCAAGGATGGAAAGATTCTGACAAAACCTATTGCAGGGACAAGACCAAGGGGAAAGACAAAGGAAGAAGATGAAAGGCTTGCAAAAGAGCTTCTAAGCGATGAGAAAGAAAGGGCTGAACATCTTATGCTTGTGGATCTTGCAAGAAATGATGTTGGAAAGGTTGTAAAATCAGGAACAGTCAAGGTTGACAGATTTATGTATATAGAGCATTACTCACATGTGATGCATATAGTCTCCGATGTGTCAGGAGTATTAAGGGAGGATATGCATCCTCTTGATGTTTTAAAGTCTGTTTTCCCCGTTGGAACTGTAAGTGGAGCTCCTAAAGTAAGAGCCATGCAGATAATTGAAGAGCTTGAGCCGGAAAAAAGAGGTCCCTATGCTGGAGCTGTTGGGTATGTTTCTTTTGATGGAAATATAGACACAGCAATAGCTATAAGAACGGCTGTTGTAAGGAATGAGGACATTTACATTCAAGCAGGTGCAGGAATTGTAGCTGATTCTGTTCCTGAAAAAGAGTATGAGGAGACGGTTAATAAGGCAAAAGCTATGATAAAGGCTGTAGAAATGGCTGAAAAGTCTCAGTAAACGATCCTGTTTCTTCCTGATCTTTTTGCAACATAAAGCATTTTGTCTGCTCTGTGGAGGATGGAGTATATATCTGTGTCGTCTGGTTTCATCTGAGCGATTCCTATACTTACAGTATAATTAATCGTTTTCCCATTTATCTTTATTTTTCTTTCTTCAACAGTTTTTCTGATCTTTTCCCCTATTTCCACAGATTTTTTTATGTCTGCTCCAGGAAGAAGCAGTATGAATTCCTCTCCCCCCACTCTAAAAAACAGTTCCCTTGTAGATACAATTTCTCTAACTGTTTCAACAAAATCCTATAATACTTTATCTCCAACAGTATGTCCATAAGTATCATTTATATATTTGAATCTGTCAAGATCAAGAACCATAATAGAAAGGGGAATGTTTCTCATTTTTGCTTTCTCTATCTCTGTGTTGCCAAGCTGTATAAAAGCTCTTCTGTTGAGGATATGAAGCATAGGATCTGTGAATGTTTCTTCAGATAATTTCATCATCTGTTTGTTAATCTCTATTATGTAGTTATGGAGATCTTTTCCCATCTTAAGAATGTTGTTTTTCAGTCTCTGGATATCATCTATCTTGTCTTCCTTTTTTACAGACTCCTGCTCAAGCACTTTAAATTCTCTATTTGCAAGTTTTTCTGTTATTTTTTCTATGTTAGATAATCTTCTTCCTAAAGATCTGCTGAAAAACATTATTGATGTTATAACACCTATGAGAAGTATTCCATAGGCTAAAATAAAATTTACAATGCCTCTGTTGAAACTGTTGACAATATAGCTTATGTCGTCTTCAAGAACTATAAAACCTACCGTATTTCCATCAAAATTTACTAAAGGATAAATCGTAAAAAGAAAACTTCTTCCATTTTCATTAATTGTAAAAAGCTTTTTCTTCAGATTTTCTTTTATAAACTTTCTGTTGTGTATACCTGTTGATCCTATTATTACATAACCGCCAGTGTTGTTTTTTCCTTTTAACTTTTTTTCAATTATCTGTGGCTTCATACATTCTTTTAGTTTTCTTATGTCAAGAACAATAAAACTGTTTTTGCGTAGCTCTCCTTTTATTACAGGTATTATATTTTCAATTCTTTTTCCTACAGAAACAGCCCCTACCAGTTTTTTATTTTTTAAAATCGGGTATATTGATCTGAACCCTGCGAAATAACGGCATATAAAAAGTGAAGAAACGGGTCTACCTGTTTTTATTGATTTTTGGATATCTTTTCTGAAGCTTAAAAGATTATAGCTCTTTTTTTCTTTTACCTCTCCTCCCCCGTAATCAATAAAATTTACAAAAGATTTTCCATCATTTTTTACCACATGAATTTCACTCAGGTTTAATCTGTTTTTAAGTTTTTCCCATTTTTTTCTTACTATTTTGTAAGCTTTATATCTGTTGTTTTTTTCAAGGGCGTCTTTTAGTGAGCTGTCATCACCAATTGAAGTAGCAATAGAAAAAAGCAGCTCTTCTTCCATTCTTTTTAATAGATTTAAAGCATTTTTGTTTTCTTTATATTTTGCTTCAAGAGCCCTGCTGATTAATGTGTTGTGGTTGTATATCTGGTATATAGATACTTATATTCATTAAATCTATTAGTTATTTCAACAACTGTTGTGGTTGTATATCTGGTATATAGATACCACAAGAAAAGAAAAAACAATGATAAGAACAATCGTATAAGTTAGCTTTTTTACCGCAGGGGAGTTCATGATTATATTATACAAAATTACATTTTTATAAATGATTGAAAAAGCTCAAAATTTTTAAAAAGATTAGACAGTGGAATGTACTCATTTTTCTGATGTGCCTGTGAAGGATCCCCGGGACCAAAATTAACAGCGTCTATTCCATGGAGAGACAGTCTTGCAACGTCTGTCCATGCTTGTTTTGCTTCTACAGGAAGATTAAATTTCTCAATCAGATCAGAAAGTATAGGGTTGTAAAGGCATACATCTCCTGATGGACATAGATCTGTAAATTCTACTTTTGCTTCTCCATTAACGAGGTTTAAGACATCTTTCTTTGCCTGATCAATACTTTTACCGGGGGCAAACCTGTAATTAACATTTATGACAAATCTGTCAGGTATTATATTTCTTCCTCCTGAAAACTCAACCATTGTTGCATTCATAACTTCTAAAAATTTCATTCCATCAAATTCATACTCATGGATGCCGTAATCTGCAAGTCTTTTTAAAAAGTCTGCAGCTTTGTGTATCGCATTTTCTCCCTGCCACGGTCTTGCTGAATGGGCTCTTTTTCCTTCAAATATTATTGAGGCATGCAGAGTTCCAAGACACCCTACCTGAACTTTGTTGTCTGTAGGCTCAAGAGCTATGGCAAGATCTGCTCTCTGGATTATATCAAATTCTGTAAGGAGTGGCTCAAGGCCGTTGTCTGTGTAAGGTCCTTCCTCTTTTTCATAAAAAACATAGATCAGGTTAAATCTTTTCGGTTTATCTGAAAAGTGATCTATCAATCCCATCATAACCGCTAAACCGCTTTTCATATCAGAGGCACCCAGACCGTACAGCTTTCCATCTATTATCTGTCCTGTGAAATCGTTTTCTCCCGGGACTGTATCAAGATGTCCCACAAGTGCAAGCGTTTTTTTTGATGGATCTGGTTCATCATAAACTATCAGTGAGTTGTTGTATCTTATAATGTTTTTTTCCGGATAGTATCCTTTTGAAAAATTTTCAACATAATCAGATATCTCCTTTTCGTTACCTATAACAGATGGGATCTTGACAAGATTTATTAGATAATCAGTTAGCTTTTTTTTCATTCCTCAGTATAGCCCAATCTTTCTGAAAGCTCTTTTGCTTTTTGGATAAACTCATCTTTTATTTTTCCTGTTAAGACCTCTGAAGGAATTCTCCATGATGGTGCAGATAGTGTAACAGCAGCGGTTACCTTTCCTGTATGATCTCTAACAGGAACCGATAAACATCTTACCTCTTCTTCCCATTCTTCGTCATCTATGGCGTACCCCTGCTGTTTTACTTTTTTGATATGTTTCAAAAGTTCTTTTTTATCTGTAATGGTTTTTTTTGTGTATGGGACAAGCTTTTCTTCTCTGAAAAACTCTTCCAGTTCATCCTCATCCATATCAGCAAGATGGATCTTTCCTGAGGCTGATGCGTATAATGGAAGAAGTCTTCCAACCCTTGATTTAACAACTACAGATCTGTTTACTTCGTATGAATCAATATACACAACCTCAAATCCGCTTCTTACAGCAAGATAAACATTTTCCTGAAATTTTTCGCCAAGATACTGAAGGTATGGCCTTGCTATATTTCTTATGTCAACATGGGACAGATATGAGTAACCAACCTCAAAATTCTTTATTCCAAGTGAGTATGTTTTTTTCTTTGGATTGAAATTGATATATCCTCTGCTTATTAATACATCAAGTATCTTTTCTACCTGATAAGAGGAGGAATCAACATTATCAAGTATGTTTTCAAATGTTGTATTGGGATTTTTTGCAAGGAAAAAAAGGATATCAAATGCAAGATCAACATTGTGAACTATGTATTCATCCTTTTTCCTTTTTCTATGCATTTGATAACTCGGTTTTATTTAATGGCGGAGCCGACGGGATTCGAACCCGCGACCTCCGGCGTGACAGGCCGGCGTTCTGGGCCAGGCTGAACTACGGCTCCGCAGTGGGCGG
>JALTAS010000029.1 GCA_027058925.1 Persephonella sp. | reverse complement strand
ATATAAATCCGGGAACAGATACTGTTCTTTTTAACAGTGTTTTATACCTTTTAAGCAAAAAGGGCTGGATAGATTACTCTTTTATAAGCAAGCATACTGAGGGTTTTGAAGATGCCGTAAAAGAGGCTGAAAAATATCCCCCTGAAGTAGCATCAAAAATATGCGGTATAAAGGAGAGCCTCATATACAAGCTTTCAGAGATATACATGTTCAGCAATAAAGTTATTTCATTCTGGACTATGGGCTTTAATCAGTCATCAAATGGGACGATGAAAAATATTTCTCTGATCAATGTCCATCTATCAACTGGAAGAATAAATGAAAAGGGCTGTCCTTTCTCCTTAACAGGTCAGCCTAATGCAATGGGAGGAAGAGAGGTAGGATACCTTGTTAACGGTCTTCCCGGCTACAGAGATGTCAGAAATCAGGAAGATAGAAAGTTTATGGAACGCTTCTGGAAAATACCTGAGGGGAGTATAAAGGACAGTCCGGGTCTGACTATCGTTGAGGCTGTTGATAGCATGATAAAGGGGGACATAAACCTTTTATGGATAGTATGTACAAATCCTGCCGTTACAATGCCTAACCTTAATAAATTCTGGAGAGCTTTAAGAAATACCTTTGTGATAGTTCAGGATGCCTACCTTACAGACTCTGTTGATTATGCC
The DNA here is from genome assembly GCA_027058925.1 of Persephonella sp. Taxonomy (GTDB): domain Bacteria; phylum Aquificota; class Aquificia; order Aquificales; family Hydrogenothermaceae; genus Persephonella_A. The sequence goes on along the minus strand of JALTAS010000029.1, from coordinate 20,342 downwards.
AATCTTGTTCTTCCGGCTACCCAGTGGGGAGAAAAGGAAGGAGTTATGACAGGATCTGACAGAACCATAACCTACAACAGACCTTTTGCTGATCCGCCTTACCAGTGTAAACACGACTGGGAAATATTCTGCGACGTTGCCAAAAAATTAGGTTGGGGGGAGGTATTTAACTATAAAAATTCACAGGAGATATTCAATGAGTATAAAAAAACAACAGAAGGCAGGCTGTGTGATATCTCTAACTGGGATTATGAAGACCTGCCGAAGCAGTGGGGCGGAAAGTGGCTCTATAAGGAAAAAAGATTCTCTACACCTTCAGGAAAAGCAAAGTTCAACCCTGCCGTTTTTTCGCCTCCAACAGACAGCACAGAGTACCCCTATTCGTTTGTACTGACTACAGGTAGAACAAAAAAGCAGTGGCACACAATGACAAGAACAGGTAAAGCAATGGAACTTTTGAGGGGAGAGTCTGAGCCTTTTATTATAATTAATGAGGAAGATGCCCTTGATCTTGGGATATTTGATAATGATTACATAAATATTAAATCTGTCAGAGGACAGATATACATAAAGGCAAAAATTGGAAAAACAAAAAAAGGTGTGGTATTTGCTCCTTTTGGTTATGGAAAGATATACCACTTTCCAACAAATATCACGGTTAGTGATGCGGTAGATCCAATATCAAAAGAACCGGAGCTGAAGTTTTCCTCAATTTTCATAAAACAAAGGAAAAAAAGAATTTACAAATTGTCTGAAGAGGTATATCAAAAGGTAAAATCCTCATACCCTCAGGTTGAAAGATTTTTAGATGAGGTTTTAGAGAAAGGTTTTTCTTCTTTATCTGTTGTGGGAATAAAAAATCTCCAGAGGGATTTTATTGAGGATCTTTTCCAAAGCATGAAAGAACTAATGGACATATTTATAAACAGACCTGCTGACTGGGACAGGGCTAATCTGCTCAGTGAAAATATAGCAAAAACATACATAAAACTAAAGATACAGCCCCACCATCAGGCTTTATTAACAGATTTCTTTAGAAGATCTTTTGAAAAGGTGTTTGATCTTTCTGATGACATAGTTCAGGCATGGCAATATACTTTTGATTTCTTATCGTACAGAATATTTGAGGTGGTTAAAAAACATTACGAGAGTGAAGCTTTAAAGAAAAATCAAGAGAACAGCTTAAAAAAGGATCTTTAATGTTTTCTTATCTATTAGATAAATCAAGCCAAAAACTTTTCCTTTTACAGCGCCTCCACAAGATAAAGCTCATACCCTTTATGTATCCTTCACCAATAAATACAGCATTTTATATGTAATAATGGAGAAGTTTTCCTTTTTTTAAATGACATAAACAAAAACAAATTCCATAAGAAAAAAAGGGGAATATCCCCTATTTTTTGACTAAGGCTTTTGATAGATCTTTAATGAGGTAAAGCGCAAATATTAAACCTTTTTGAACCTCAGGATCTCTTATTACTTTAAGTAGTCCTGATATTCCAAGCTTTGGAGGGTGCTCTTCTATTTCTTTTGATGCTTTTTCAATACTTGAAAGAGCTGCAGTCCCAATCTCCTCAACCCTAAACCTTGCAAGATTAACGGTTATATCTGTAATTAAAGCAACAAGTCTCTCTACCATTGAGTCTGTGAGAGCATTCCTCATTACACCTACAGCATTAACAAGATCAACAAGAGCTTCCATATTGTTCCCTGTATTCATTTTACCAACATATGGGATAACCCCTTTAACATCTGCCCTGTTAACCTCATCAAGAAGTTCTCCCATCTCTCCAACCGTTCCTGCCATTTTTTCAACCATTGAGTCTGTAAAAGCGTTCAGCATAGTTGAAAGCGCTGTTGCTGCACCAATCAGGTTTTCCATTGATTTGTTGAGGGTTTCAGCATTTTTTACCAGCTTATCAATAGCTTCGGCCATCTGAGGATCATTAAGCCTGTCTATAAGCTCAACAACCTTTTCAAAATTTGATGCTGTCCTTTCTACCATCTCATCTGTAAGAGCGTTGGTCATAACCTCAAGAGCTGTATTTAAATCTTTGTTATCAGCCATTTTATTCCTCCTTTAAAGTATTCCACGGGCTGTTAACCAGTAAACTCTGTTATATCCAAGTTTTAGCCAGTGGATCATTTTTGAAGGAGGAACAGGATTTGGAGGGGTTGTGTAGTTAAACCATACATAAGTTGCAGAGCTAAAACCTGTTTCTATGAAGCACATTACCTTTCCATCATAATCTCTTGCCGGATGACCTTCTTTTATTTCTGCTATAAGATTTTCAGCCACAACATCTGCCTCAAAATGTGCTGTTGATCCAGCTTTTGATATCGGGAGGTTAGTTGTGTCACCGCAAACATAAACATTTTCATGCCCTTCAGCTTTCAGAAGATGTCTGTCTGTTGGAACCCATCCGTCCTGAATACCTGAATTTATCAGTGATTCGCTTCCTTTGTGGGGAGGAATAGCTATTAATAGATCAAACTCTTTTTCAAACCCTTCCATACTGTGAATGACGCCGGGCTCAACCTTCTCCATGTTAAAAAGGGTTTCATAATTTATACCTCTTTTCTCAAACTCAGGAACAGCCCAGTTTGCTACAGGTTCAAGAGCATGAACCCTTCCAATAGGATATGTGTAGCCAAGCTCAACCTTATCTCTTATTCCTTTTTGTCTAAAGTACTCATCAAGCATAAATATTATCTCTAATGGAGCAACAGGACATTTGTGTGGAGCGGCAACAGAAACAAGAACCTTTCCACCATCAAACTTCCTCAATTTTTCCCTCAGTTTCTTAGCTCTTTCAAGTGTATAAAAGATATCGCCATTTTCTTCAAGTCCCTCAATGAGATCAGGTCTTGGTTTTGATCCAGTTGCTATCACAAGATAGTCGTACTCAACCTTTTTACCTGATTTTGTTCTGACAGCATTTGCATTAAAATCAAACTCCTCAATCTCGTCATGTATAAAAATGACGGAAGGATTAAGAAGATCTCTCATGTCCTTGAACATCTCATTTTCCCTGAACCTGTCAAAAACAACATAAAGTAAAGCAGGCTGGTACATATGTTTTTCTTCCTTGTCAATAACTTTGATTACTACTTCTCCTCTGCTTATTTCTTCATGAAGGCCTCTCGCCAGAAGATTGGCAATTATTGAGCCTGCCGTTCCTCCTCCTGCTATTACTACATGTGTTGCCATCTTAAAACCTCCTTAAGTTATTTAGTTTTTTTTACTTTAACTACCCAGTAGCCTTCTTTTTCTTCTGTTCCAAGGTATTCATGTCCGACTTTTTTTACCCATGCGGGTATGTCTTTTGCTGAACCTTTGTCTGTTGAAAGAACATGGATTTCAGTTCCAACAGGGACAGATTTGATCTTTGATATAAGCTCCATTAAAGGCCCAGGACAAAAAGAACCTCTTGCATCAACCACTACAACATTATTTTCTGACATTTTCCAACCTCCTTTATATGACCATTATTTTTCCGCCTTCTGCGATACCTAAAAATTCAGTTATGCCAACCATCTCGTCAAAAAGTCCCTCTTCAAGATCCTCAATCTCCCACTCAAGAACATCCATTGCAAGACCGCATGCATAAAGCTTTACATCCCCCAAACCTTTTGCCTGTTTCAGAACATCAATAAAGTAAGGGGCATTTTTTTCTAAGATCGCCTGTCCAACGATGCTTTCAGATTTTGCCCTTTCTTCCTTTGACAGGCCTTTTTTGAATGCAGGAATTGCACCCATTGTGACAAATATCCTGACAGGTGTTCCAAATGTGGCAACAACAGATGTAAGCATTGCAGCCATCTGGAGCTTCTCAAGAGTTCCTGTTCCCAAAACAATTACAAGTTTTTCTTCCATCTTTATCCTCCAATATGGTATTTATATATTGATAATTAATATAAACTTTGAATTTTTAATAATTTTTCATAGCATATATTAATATATTTAAAAGCTTAAGTTCAGGTTGGCAACAACTAACTAAAAAATTGAGGGTAAAATTTATATATGGACAAAACAGATCTTTTTATACTTGAGCAGATAAGAAAAAAAAGGGTTTCAGGGAAAGAACTTTCAAAAATTCTTGGGGTTTCAAGAACAGCTATATGGAAAAAGATTAAAAAGCTTGAAGATTTAGGTTACAAAATATCACACAACAAAAAGGGATATCTGCTTTTAAGCAGATCACCTTACCTTTTACCTTCTGAACTTAACCTGAAAACAAAATGGATCGGAAAAAATTACATATTTTTTAGATCAGTAAGCTCAACGAATATTTATGCTAAAGAGAATGATTTTCCTGATGGAACTGTCGTATTTGCAGAGAATCAGATATCAGGAAGGGGTAGGAAGGGTAGAAAATGGATATCAACAGAGGGAAAGGGGCTGTATTTTTCTGTAGTTCTGAAGAAAAACTTATCTCCAACAGATCTTCTTGTTTACTCTCTTGTTTTTCCCCTTTCTGTTAAAAAAGTAATTAAGAACAAAACCGGTCTGCCTGTGAAGATAAAGTGGCCTAATGATCTTTACATAAACAACAGAAAAATATCAGGTTTTTTGATAGAGACAGAGATAGAAGGAAACTGTGTTACAAAACTGATAGCGGGCATAGGAATAAATCTTAATCAGACAGAGGAAGATCTAAGTATTATAAAAAATATTGCCAGTTCAGTAAGACTGGAACTTGGGGAAGAGGTTGATAGGAAGGAGATTTTTTCTCAGATCCTTTCTGAAATAGAAAAAAATCTGGATAATTTTGATAGAGAAAGTGTATTAAAAGAAGTTGAAGAAAGCTTACTGTGGAAAGGAGAAAAGGTAAGACTGGTGGATGAAAAAGTGGAAGGAATTCTGATAGGCTTGAACGAACTTGGAGGAATTAGAATTTTTACCGATAATAAGATAAAGGATTACTACTCAGGAGATTTAACGATAAGGAGAGCAGAATGAAAGTCTCTGAATATCACAAAAAGGGTTTAAAGAATTTTGTAGAAAAAGAGCCTGAAGGGTATGAAATGTTTGGATCTGCAAAGGAAGGAGCTCACAGGGTTGAGTTTTATGTAAAGAAGAGCAACGGCAAAATATCAGATGCAAAGTTTTTATCATCAAAAAGGTGTAAAAAACTTATGGCTCTGGCAGATCTGGTAGCTGAAAAAATTAAAGGTCAGAGTATAAACAGTATAAAAATAGATCCTCAGGACATACTTGATTTTTTCAAAGAAGAAAAAGAACAGGATAAGATGAAAAACAGACTCGGGATAATTTTAAAAGCCTTAAAAAGATGAAAAGGATTTATTTATTTTTCTTTTTATATTTTTCAATCTCCTGTTTTTTTGAGGATAAGAGTTATTTAAAAATAGGAACTAATGTCTGGCCTGGATATGAGCCTCTATATCTGGCAAGAGAGCTGGGTTATCTCAAAAATATTCCAGTTCATCTTGTTGAGTATTCATCCACATCACAGGTTTTAAGAGCTTACAGAAATAAAATGATAAACGGTGCTGCACTTACTCTTGATGAAACCCTTCTTTTGAAAAATTACGGCTTTGATCCTGTGATAGTTCTTGTTATGGATATATCAAACGGTGCAGATGTTATAATTGCAAGAAAAGGAATAAACTCTGTTAAGGATCTGAAAGGAAAAAAGATAGGTGTTGAAAATACAGCTCTTGGAGCGTATGTTCTTACAAGAGCTCTGGAAAGAGCGGGCCTTTCAGTAAGTGAGGTAAAAATTGTACCTCTTGAAGTGGATGAGCATTATAAATGGTTCAATAAAGGAAAAATAGATGCTGTTGTTACATTTGAACCTGTAAAAAGTAAATTGATCTCTGTGGGAGGAAAAGTAATATTTGACAGTTCCCAGATACCGGGGGAGATAGTTGATGTTCTTGTTGTTGAAAGGAAATACCTTCAGGAAAATCCTGATGTTGTTAAAGGTCTTATAACAGGATGGTTCAGGGCTATTGATTACATGAAAAAACATAAAAAAGAAGCCTATAAGGTCATAACAAAAAGAGAGCATGTAAGCCTAAAGGAGCTTGAAAAAGCTTACGGCGGTATGATAATCCCTGATAGAAAAATGAATGCTGAACTTTTATACGGATCTGATCCGAAACTGAAAAAGGTTGCTTTAAAGCTATTAAAGATTATGAGAGAAAAGGAAATTCTATCCTCAGAAAAAGTAGATATAAAAGGGATGTTTTATAACAGTTTTCCAGCAGGCAGATGAGATATGTTTTTGGATAGACTGCTTTTAATTTTTCCAATAAGAGTGATATTCCCTATTTTTGTAATAGTTGTTTTTGCTTTTGCAGGAATATTTTTTGGCTATTATGAAATATCTGAAAGTAATAAGAAAATTAAAAAGGAAAAATTAAGGGAAATATGCCGTCTGACCGCTTCGTTCCAGGAGGAAGTTGAGTATCTAAAAGAAAGAAAAAATTTAGAATTTTTAGAAAGGAAGCTGATCAACATATCATCAGATCCTTATATAGACCTTATATTTATTTCTTCCCCATCTAAAGAGGTTATACTTTCATCAAAAAGAAAGTATATAGGTGAAAATTTTTTAGATCCAGTAAAGGATGTAATCCCAGATTCTTATAAATATATGCTGAAGGTTATAAATGGATTTGGCAGAAAGACAGGAATCTTCTGTAAAATAATGGATGAAAAAAAGATAATCGCTATTTCTCCTGTTCTTTTTTCATACAAAAGTAAAAATATTAGACCGTCAGATATAGGATTTCTTTTTGTTTCTTACAGGCTGGATGAGATTTTGAACAAGTACAAAAAAGAGATCCTTATAAAAATCATAACCCAATTTGGTTTGCTGTTTTTTGTTTTTATTTTTGTTTATGTAGGCTTCAACAAAATGGTAGGTGAAAGAATAGAAACGATTATCAAAGCTGTAAACAGAATTTCAAGGGGAGAGCTTGATGTAAAGATAGATCTGAAAGGCAGAGACGAATTTTCTCTGATTGCCTCTGTTATAAACAATCTTATTGACAGACTGAACAGGTACATAAAGTATGACTATCTTACAGGGCTTCTCAACAGATTTGGTCTTGAAAAGGAAGTTGAAAAACTTATTAAACAGAATAAAGATCTGTGGAGCGTATTTATTTTCATTGATCTTGATAATTTTAAAGAAGTTAATGATACATTTGGTCATAATATAGGTGATATTCTTCTTCAGAGATTTGCAAAAAGATTAAAGTTAATAGCAGATGGCAAAATTGTAGGAAGGCTTGGGGGTGATGAGTTTATCGTCTTTTTCCAGAGTTCTGTAGAGCCTGAAATAAAAAAAATGATGGAAAACTGGATAAAGCAGCTATCAGGAAACATACAGATTGATGATCAGATAATTCATATAACCCTTACTGCAGGTGTTACCATTAAAAAAAGCGGTCAAACAGATTTTTATGATCTTCTGAAGGAAAGTGATATCTCACTTTATTATGGAAAAAAGAGAGGTAAAAAGCTTTTTGTTATTTTTGATGAGGTGTTGAGAATAAAGGAAGAAAGGAGGATACTCCTCACAGACATTCTGAAAAAATCACTGAAAAATGAAGATTTTTATCTTGTTTACCAGCCTGTGGTAAACCTTAAAACAGGCAGGGTAGACTCTGTTGAAGCTCTCTTGAGAATGAAAAATAAAGATATAGGGGAGGTTTCCCCGTCTGAGTTCGTACCTATTCTTGAAGAAACAGGCATGATAAGGGATGTGGGTTTCTGGGTTCTATCTGAAGTATGCAGACAGATAAAAATATGGGAGAAAAAAGGGATAAGTAAAATTTCTGTTTCTGTAAATATTGATATCCAGCAGATACTTGATGAAGGATTTGTAAAAAATGTTACAGACATTCTGGAAAAATACGGTGTTGAACCACATAAAATAAAGTTTGAGCTTACGGAAAGCGAGGCGATGAAATTTCCTGATACTGTGATAAATGTTTTGAATGAACTTCATAATATAGGCATTGAAATATCAATAGATGATTTTGGAACAGGTTACTCTTCTTTAAGCTATCTTAAGATGATGCCTGTCTCTTACATAAAGATTGACAGATCTTTCATCAAAAATATTCCAATCAGTAAAGGTGATAATATCCTCGTTATGAGTATTATTAATCTTTCAAAATCTTTTGGCTATAAAACTATCGCAGAAGGTGTTGAAAAAAGATCTCAGGTGTTTTTTCTTCAAGAGTTAGGATGCGATTATCTTCAGGGATTTTATTTCAGTAAACCTGCCCTTCCACAGCAGGTGGAAGATATACTGGGAAAAAAATTCTCAAACATATATTGAAACCTTATTCCCCTCTATAACATTCTGGGGTTTTTGCTGGATGTCTTCCACAGAGTTCTGATCTGTTTTAAGATTTCCCTGGATCAGCATATCAACAAGCTGTTTTTGTAGCTCAAGCATACTTTTATAAACGGAAACTCCAACTACATCTTCCACTTTCATTTTAACTACCTCCACCTTAAATTTAAAACAGATTAATAACTTCTTCAAGGTTTTATTATGTATCAGATTCTTTTTTGTATGGATAAAGGCTTGAGAGATTACCAGCAGGACTGTATATATATTGATGGAGATGTCTTCCAGAAAGATCGTATGGATTGTCCTAAAAGTAAAAAAATCAATAAAAGTTCTGCTGTTTTTGCTGTTTGCGATGGATTGGGCGGGCTCTCAGAAGGAGAAAAAGCATCAGAATTTGTCTGCCGGATGCTGAAAAGGTGTGATTCGCCTTTTTCTAAAGATGGGATCTACAGATCCCTATTTAAAATCCAGAAAAGGTTTGAATCATCAGGTTTTGTTTGGAGTGGAACAACTATTGCTGGTGTATGTATGAACGGTTCAGACGGAATAATATTTAATGCAGGTGACAGCAGGGTTTACAAATACACACCTGAAAAACTGATATACCTTTCCCACGACCACAGTTATGTTCAATCGCTTGTTGACAGGGGGATAATTAGTTATCAGGAGGCTTTTCACCACCCTGAGAGATACATAGTTGAGTTTGGGATAGGCGATGTATTTTCACCTGACTGGAAGGAAGGAAAAAAGCCTTATATCATGGAAGACAGACTTGGTGAAGAGGAAGCCTATCTTATATGCAGTGACGGTCTTTCTGACTACATACCAGACTCTCAGATACATTATCTTCTTTATCCTGATCCATTTAAAAACTTCAAAAGACTGATAGATGAACTTAATAAGGTAAAGTCTGATAATTACTCTGTTATTTTAGTCAAAACCTGTTAGACTGTAAGATCAACTCTGTTTCTAACAGCCCCATTTAAAAATGCCCTTATATTTTCAGCTATCTCATTAACAAGCCTTTTTCTTGCCTCAACACTTGTCCATGCTATATGGGGGGTTATAAGGAGTTTTTCTTTATTCTTTACTTTTAGTAGTGGATTTTTAGGGTCAACAGGTTCTTTTTCTAATACATCAAGACCTGCACCCCCTATCAGATCAGAGTCTATTGCAACCGCAAGGTCTTTCTCATTGAGTATTCCACCCCTTCCAAGATTAAGAAGAATAGCGTTTTTTTTCATCATGCCAAGCTCTTTGATTGTTATAAGGTTTCTTGTTTTTTCATTTAATGGGGCATGTATGGACACAATGTCTGATGTTTTTAAAAGCTCATCAAGAGGATATCTTGGATATCTTTCTTCCCTTTCCACCCCTGAAGTTGAGTAATAAATAACATCACAGCCGAAGCTTTCTGCAACCTGTGCAACCCTTCTTCCAATATTCCCAAGTCCTATTATTCCCCATCTTTTTCCATTTATTTCCCAGAAAGGTCTTCCAAGATGTGTGAATATGTCGCTCATAGCATAATCGCCTGATTTTACATAATCATCGTAGTACCTGAGATGCATTAGCAGGTAAAAAAGCATCCCGAATGTTGTCTGAACAACGCTTTCTGTTGAGTATCCTGCAACATTGGTGACAGCTATCCCTTTTTCTTTTGCATACACAACATCAACATTGTTGTAGCCTGTTGCAGCAACGCATATAAGCTTAAGGTTTCTTGCTGAGTTTATCGCTTCCCTATCTATAATGACCTTGTTTGTTATTATGATGTCTGCATCCTGTATTCTCTCAAAAAGATTAGTAGGATCTGTTGTAGGGTATATCTCAAGATCTCCAAACTGCTCAAAAATACCAAGCTGTATATCATCTCCCAATGTTTTTGCATCAAGAATAACTACCTTCACATCCTCCTCCTTATCTATTAAACAGATCCTCAAGAAGTGCTATTTCCATCTTGTTTTTTATATCTTTAAGTGACCTTACAAAATATTTTTCAGCCTGCTGTTGTATCTCTTTCATTGATCCCTGAAACACTATTTTTCCAGTATTTTTATGTATTGTCATTATGTATATCTCTTTTTCGTTATCATATTCTAAAGTTACCTTTATTCCTTTTTCACTTTCAAACTCCTCAATAAGCTCTCTACCCATGGTAGTTCTCCAAAATATTTTTTAAAGATTTTACCAGTAAATTTATATCATTTTCGGAATGTTTGTATGAGATTGTTATCCTCAATCTTGATGTTCCTTCAGGAACTGTTGGAGGTCTTATAGCCTGAAGGAATATACCATTTACAAGGAGCTTATCTCTTATATAAAGGGCTTTTTTTTCACTGCCGACAATAATCGTCAGTATAGGCGTTCCGTAATAATTAATATCTATACCGCTTTTTTTTGCGGTTTCATAAAGGTATCTTGAAAGCTCAAGAACCTTTTTTCTTCTTTCAGGCTGTCTTAACATGATGGTTATATTTTCAAGGGATATAAGGTTCTGAACAGGAGATAATGCTGTTGAAAATATCTGTGTCCTCATTCTGTTTATAAGATACTCTATAAGATCGCCGCTGCCTGATATAAAAGCGCCATAGCTACCAATTGCTTTTGAAAGTGTTCCAACCTGAATTATATTCTCGTCAGGTTTTATACCAAACTGAAAAACAGTTCCTCTCCCTTCTCCCAACACTCCTGTTCCATGTGCATCATCTATTATCAAAACGGCATTATACCTGTCTGAAAGGGTTTTCAATCCCTCTATGTCTGCAATATCCCCTTCCATACTGAAAACGCCGTCTGTGACAATAAACTTAAAACCATTATCTCTGTTTTTTTTTAGCTTATCCTCAAGATCATTCAGATCGTTATGTTTATAGATCTCCTTTTTTGCTTTTGAGAGTCTTATTCCATCTATTATTGATGCATGGTTAAGCTGATCTGAAAAAATTGTGTCCTTCTCTGTTGCTACAGCCTGAATAAGGCCAGTATTTGCAAGATAACCACTTCCAACAACAAGAGATCTTTCTGTTTCTTTTATTTCAGATATTAGACATTCAAGTTCATTCTGGATCTGTGAATATCCAGAAACAAGAGCTGAAGCACCGCTTCCTAAAGATAATTTTTCTATTTTTTTTAGAACTTTCTCTTTGGTTTCAGGATTGTCTTTCAGCCCCAGATAATCATTTGAGGAAAAATCAATCAACCCTTTATCCAGAATAATCCTTTCTCTATAAAGATCAGCCTGCTTTATCTTCTCTAACTGATTTTTAAGATATTCTGAAAATCTCATTTTTCGGCAAATTTTTTGAAGTTTTCAAGAAGTTTTAGTCCTGCCTTCTGGCTTTTTTCAGGGTGGAACTGGACAGCCCATACATTTTCCTTCTGAACAGCAGAGCAAAAATCAATGCTGTAATCTGTTGTTGAGGCTATGTCTTTGTTTTCTGATGGAACAGCATAAAATGAATGGACAAAATAAAAATACTCACCATCTTTTATACCGGAAAAAAGCCCATCTTTCTGTTTTATCCATACCTGATTCCATCCCATATGTGGAACCTTAAAACCCTCTTTATTTTCAAACCTGACAACCTTACCTTTTAATATCCCAAGTCCCTTATGCTCTCCAAATTCATACCCATACTCAAACAGTATCTGAAGGCCTAAACATATGCCGAGGTAAGGCTTTCCTTTCTGAATTGATCTTAAGACAGGCTGGAGAAGACCAAGCCTTTCAAGATTGTGCATCGCATCCCCAAAAGCACCAACACCCGGAACAACAATACCTTTTGCATTTTCAACATCTTTTGGATCAGATGATACTTTTACATCAAGACCTACCTTTTCAAGAGCTTTTGAGACGCTTCTGAGATTTCCCATACCGTAATCAACTACGGTTATCATGAAATCCCCTCTTTTAGCTGTTTTACAAGATTTTTTATTCCCTGTATGTCCGACTTTCCCTGAAGTTTTACTATTGCACTCCCAACTATTATGCCGTCTGCAAATTCTGAAAGTTTTTTTGTATGCTCCTTTTTTGAAACTCCAAAACCAACTGCAACCTTTTTTCCTGTTATTGATTTTATCTGCTTCACCTTCTCCTCAAGCTCTTTCCAGGGAAGTGTTTCCCTTTCGCCTGTTATACCTGTAAGTGAAACATAGTATATAAATCCATCACTCATTCTTCCCACAAGGTTTATCCTTTTTTCATGTGATGTTGGAGCAAGAAGAAAGATAGTTGCGAGATCATTTTTGTTTGCTATTTTTTTGAAGTTTTCAGCCTCTTCAGGAGGAAGATCAGGAACTATAAATCCATCAGCCCCGTTTTCCTTTGCATCAGAACAAAACTTTTCTTCCCCTGTTACAAACACAGGATTGTAGTATGTCATCAATATGAGGGGAATATTTGGAAACTCATCTTTTAGCCTTTTTGTCAGCTGAAAAACATTAAAAGGTGTTATACCGTCCTTAACAGCTTTTTCGTGGGCAACCTGAATGGTTGGACCGTCTGCAACAGGATCTGAAAAAGGGACTCCAACCTCTAATATGTCTGCCCCTGCCTCAATCAAAGCCTTTGCCGTTTCATAACTTTTTTCTAAGGATGGATAACCTGCCATAAAGTAGCATATAAGAGGCTTTTTATTTTCAAAAGCTTTGTCTATAATCTGCAATTTTTCTCCTTAATGTTTGATTTTGCTAATATTTTATCATACGCAGATAAGATTACTTTTTCACAAAATCAAGAACATAACCCATCAGCTCTTTAATACCTGTCTTTTCTTTTGATGATGTGAGAAATACAGGAAAATCTTTTGGAAGATTAAGGGTTTCCCTTATTTTTTTTATTGCTTTTGCTTTTTCGCTCTGGTTTAGCTTGTCTGCTTTTGTTGCAACGACAACATAAGGTATGCCTAAACTCTCAAGCCATTCCTTCATCATTATGTCTAATTTTGTTGGCGGATGCCTGCTGTCAACAAGCATTATAACAAGGGAGAGATTTTCCCTTGTCTGAAAATATGTTTCTATCATTTTTTTCCATTTCTGCCTTTCGGCTTTTGAAACTGAGGCATAACCGTATCCCGGAAGATCAACAAAATATATAGAGTCATTAAGTAAAAAAAAGTTTATAAGCCTTGTTTTACCAGGGGAGGATGAAACCTTTGCTATATTTCTTCTAAAAATTGCGTTTATAAGTGAGGATTTACCAACATTTGATCTTCCTACAATCGCTATCTCAGGATAGTGGGGAGGCGGATAATCCTTTGGACTAACCGCACTCTTTACAAATTTTACCTTTTTTACAGCCGACATCTTAGCTTGCTTTCTCGTATATAAGAACAGGCTGTTTTCTTTTCAGAACCACATCTTTATCAATAACTACCTTTTTTATACCTTTTGCCTGGGGTATTTCGTACATAACATCAAGCATAATCTCCTCAACTATAGCCCTAAGACCCCTTGCACCTGTTTTTCTTTCAATAGCTTCCCTTGCTATCTCCCTTACAGCATCATCTGTAAACTCAAGCTCAACACCGTCCATTGCAAGAAGCTTTTTGTACTGTTTTATAAGGGCATTTTTAGGCTCTGTTAAAACCCTGACAAGAGCATCCTCATCAAGCTCGTCAAGTGTAGCTATCACAGGTATCCTTCCTATAAATTCTGGAATTAGACCAAACTTTATAAGATCCTCAACTCTTACTTTAGACAGTATGTTGCCTTCCTCTTCCTCTTTTGATCTTATTTCTGTTGCAAATCCAATTGACTTTTTGCCTATCCTCTGTTTTATTATGTCCTCAAGTCCAACAAAAGCACCTCCAAGTATGAACAGAATGTTTGTTGTATCAAGCTGGATAAACTCCTGATGGGGGTGCTTTCTGCCTCCCTGAGGTGGCAGGTTTGCTATAGTTCCTTCAAGTATTTTCAAAAGAGCTTGCTGAACTCCTTCACCGGAGACATCCCTTGTGATAGATGGATTTTCACCTGATTTTTTTGCTATTTTGTCTATCTCATCAATATAAACTATTCCCTTCTGGGCTTTTTCTATGTCGTAATCTGCAGCCTGAAGCAGTCTTACCAGGATGCTCTCAACATCTTCTCCAACATAACCTGCTTCTGTTATGTTTGTTGCGTCTGCAATAGCAAAAGGAACATTAAGGATCTTTGCAAGCGTTCTTGCAAGTAATGTTTTACCTGATCCTGTTGGACCTATCAGGAGAATATTGCTTTTTTCAAGCTCAACATCATCATCTGTATATTTATGTGGGTAAAAAATTCTTTTGTAATGGTTGTAAACAGCCACTGATAGTATCTTTTTTGCCCTTTCCTGACCGATAACATACTCATCCAGTCTTTTTTTGATCTGTGATGGTGTTGGAAGCTCCTTTATCTCTTCCTGTGGGGTGCTTTCAAGCTCTTCTTTCAAAAGGATATTACACTGGGATATACAGTCGTCGCATATAAAGATATTGTCAGGTCCTGCTATCAGAACCTTTGCCTCTTCCTGAGACTTTCCACAAAATGAACATCTGTTAATATCTGTCATCATCTTACCTTCTTTCAATTACTTTATCTATTAGGCCGTACTCTTTCGCTTCCTGGGCAGACATAAAATAGTCCCTCTCTGTGTCTCTTTCAATCTTTTTTACACTCTGCCCTGTATGTTTTGCAAGGTATTCATTCAGCATTTTTTTCAGTCTTAATATCTCCCTTGCGTGTATCTCTATGTCTGTTGCCTGACCCTGAAATCCTCCAAGAGGCTGGTGTATCATTATTCTTGAGCTTGGGAGTGCGTATCTTTTTCCTTTTGTTCCTGCAGACAGCAAGAATGCTCCCATTGAAGCGGCCTGTCCCATGCATATTGTAACAACGTCAGGCTTTATGTAATTCATTGTGTCGTATATTGCAAGTCCTGCAGTTACAACACCGCCAGGTGAGTTTATGTACATGTATATATCCTTTTCAGGATCCTCAGATTCAAGGAAAAGAAGCTGTGCTATAACAAGGTTTGCTATATGATCATCAATCGGAAATCCAAGCAGTATAATCCTGTCTTTTAAAAGCCTTGAATAGATGTCGTAAGCCCTTTCCCCTCTTGGTGTCTGCTCAATAACTATAGGGACAAGCTGGCTCACTATTCTATCTAAATCATTTTTGCTCATTCATTTCCTCCTTTTTTTCTTCAGAAGATTTTTCTTCTTGTTTTTCTTTCGGTTGCTCTGCTTTTTCTTCCTGCTTTTTCATTTTCTCTTCGTATTCTTCCTTTGTCATCTCAATAATGTTTGCCTTTTCTTTTAGAAGATCAAGAACTTTTTTCTTCAGAAGTGAATAAACAATATTATTCATTAATCCTTCTTTTTCAAGGTAGCTTTTCAGCTGTTCAGGTGTTGTGTTGTACGCCTTTGCAAGCTCTTCTATTTCTTTGTTTATCTCTTCTTCGCTTACCTCTATTCCTTCTTTCTCTGCAATTTTGTTTATAACAAACATAACTCTTACATTTTTTACAGCTGTTTCCTCAAGTCCCTGTGCAGCAGCTGCAAGCATTTCTTTACTTGGTTTAATACCGTAATTTTCAAGCTGTCTTGCGTAATCTTGAACAAGATGTTCAAGCTCTGCCCTTACAAGAGATGTTGGAACTTCAAAATCGTACTGTTTTGCAAGCTCGTCTATTATTTTCTGGTTAAGCTCCTGTTCTTTAGCTATTTTTATCTGATTTTCTATCTTTTCTTTAATCTTTTCTCTGGCTTCCTCAACATTTTCCCCAAGCCCTATCTTTTTGACAAACTCGTCATCAAACTTAGGCAGTTTTTTCTCTTTTACCTCAAGGATTTTTACAGTAACTGTTGCCTTCCCAAACTCTTCTCCTTTTTCGTTATACAGGGAAACATTTTCAACCGTTACCTCATCTCCTGCTTTTTTTCCTTTTATCTGCTCTTCTATCTCAGGTCTGAGCTGTCCTGAACCAACAACAACCTCAAACTCATCCTCCTCTTCCTCTCCTGTATCTGCCTTTATGTGGTAGTGGATCTTTATCATATCCCCTTCTTCAATCTTTTTATCTTTTGTCACCCATTCTGCGTTCTCATCTCTCAGCCTGTCTATATAGTTCTGTATATCTTCTTCTGTTATTTCATGTTTTATCGTCTCTATCTTCAGCCCTTCGTAAGGCTTGAGCTCAAACTCAGGTGCAACCTCAAAGGCAACCTTCATTTTTAGAGTATCTCCCTGAAGCTCAACATCTCCAAACGTTATATCCATAGAAACAGGCTGAAGGTTTTTCTCTTCAAGGATTTTCTGAAGTTTTTCCCCTATAAATTTCCTTGCAACCTCTTCTTTTAATGCTGATTTATACCTTGCTTTTATAACAGAAGCAGGAACATGACCCTTCCTAAAGCCCGGTATGTTCACCGTTTTCTGTATTTCTTTAATAACGCTGTCAACAAGGTTTTTTATCTCTTCACCTTTTTCTTCAATTGTCAATGTTCTAACAAGACCTTTTTCTTCAACAGTAACGCTCATCTAACCACTCCTTTTAGATTTTTTAAAAATACAAACCTTTATTATATCATCTATTTTAGGGCTTTTATTTTGAAAATTTTTTTATATTTTTAACATAAAAAGGAGGAGGGAAGGTATGATAAAGGCCGTAATAAAATGGAGCCAGCCTATAGAAATTTTTAAACCAAAAAAGTATAATACTGATGAAAAATTTATTGAACATTTCCGTAAGTTTATTGATCAGAATGATTCACCACTGCTTGAAAAGGAAGGTTTTTACTGTCTGATTTCTGGAAGTTTAAAACCTGAAGAGAGGCTTTCTGTTGTTTTGATAGAGGAAAGCTTTGGTGAAAGCATAAAACAAAAAATAGAAAGAAAAAAAGGGCATATGAGGGAGCTCAGATGCATTTATAAAAACTATGGAGATGAAAACCTGTATCTTAAGGTTGGTGTTGTTGAAAGTCTTAATGTTGAGGATTCAGAAGATGTTTATAAAAAGATAGCCTGCAAACTGATATCAGAAAATGATCCTTCATGTAATGAACCATGTGATATTGATATTTCTGATGTTCAGGTTATAAATGAGGGAGATTACAAACCATTAAAAAAATAAAGGAGGTGGTGCTGATGGAACTGTGGGTCAAGATAGGAGAAGAGAAGAAAAAATATCAGGGCTCATTCAGATCTGTTATGGAAAGTGTTTTTAATGAAGGAAAAGATAAAGAGGTTCATCTACTTTCCATTCATGCACCACAAAAAGAACTTAGAAGGTTTAAAAGGGAGTGGAGGAAAAACGGTAGAGATCTTATAGAAACAGCAAGAAAAATAGCAAGATGGTTTTATATCAGAGATTTAAGAAGGGCAAACAGATGTATAAAAGACCTAAGAAAGAAAAAAGATCCTGTTTCTGTAAGCAGGGTTGAAAGGGCAAGAAAGATTTTAGAGGAAATAAAACCAAAAATAAGGATTTTAGATGGATCAGTTAAGGTTTGATATTGTTGATATAAAAGAAAAATTTGTTGTTTACAGCGAAGATTTTGATCTTTCTTATGATTTTATCCTTGATGCTTTCATAAACGGCAGGTCTTTGAGAGAATATCTGAAAGGGGAGGTTGAAGATATAGATGAGTTTGATATTCTCTTCAGTGATGAGATTGAAAAGCTCTCAAGACCTGCCCAGAGAATAACAGTTTATGAGAAAGATGAAGAGCAGATCAGTTTAAACATACAGTTTAGTAAAAAAAGGGTTAAATGGCAGGTTTTCAAAGACAGATCTTATCTTTTTGAGTTCCATTTTGATTTTGAAAACTACATAAATGAGATTAAAAAATGGGCAGGAATTTTAGACAGGCTATCATTTCTTCCTCTTAAGCTTAAAAGCAAGATAAATGAGATTGATGAATACCCTGAAGGTTTTTCATCAGAAAGGGATGTTGCCCACAGATACAGACTTGAAAGATTTAAGATAATAAGAGATATAGATAAATCAGCTTTAAAGGAAACTGTTTCTCTTCCTTTTTTCAAGAGATTTTACTCAGTACCTGATATGCCAATTGAAAAATGGTGGTGGCATCTTGATAAAATACATAAGGCAGAATATCCTGAGGAGTATTTGCCAGATTACCTGAAAGATTACTACACAGCATTTAAAAACTTTTTTAAGGAAAAAAAGGATCTTCCGTATTATCTTCAGGATATTTACAGAAAACAGTTTTCAGGAAAAGATCTGACAGACAAATGTATATCTTTTTTATTCAAAAAAGATAAGAAGGTCTGTTTTAGTGGAAAGGGAGATATAGCTTTTGGAGACTGTGAAGATGCTTCTTTTGAGCCTTTCCCTTTTGATATGGAGATTATGTATTATGCTGACCCTTCTACAGATATAAGGTTTGGCCTTGAAAGGATAATAAGGCTTAAGAACTTTTTCAAATTTATGGAACAGGAGGCTTATCTCAGAGCTTACAAAGAGATAGAGGATATTTTCAGCTCTGACAGCATCACAGCCCTTGCTGTGGATCATTTTGATTTTCAGAAAGCTCTCAATTTTTTGATAGAGACAGAGCTTGGCTCATTTGATTATGTAAACCTGATAGGATACAAAAATGAGATTTATGAGTATTATTTTGAAAACTACAAAGCTTTTTCCACAAGGGTTGTTGGCGTAAAGTACGCAGATGAAAATGTTATAAATGATCTTAAAGAGGGGCAGACGATTTATGTTATATGGGAGGATATAAACAAGCATGATAAAAATGCATTAAAGGTTATAAACAATAAAGGGGAGAAAATAGGCTATATCAGAAAAACAATATCTCCCCATATTCTTAAATTTTTAAATAGATCATTTTTTGTAAAAGGCATGATAAAAGGTAATATTGATGGTGATATTTTTGTCAAGCTATTTTTTGATCAAAATGCGAGCGGAGGGAGTTGAACCCTCACGGCCTTGCGGCCACAGGATCCTAAGTCCTGCGCGTCTGCCAATTCCGCCACGCTCGCATATCAAATGCGGGTGGTGGGAGTTGAACCCACACGGCCTTACGGCCACAGGATCCTGAATCCTGCGCGTCTGCCAATTCCGCCACACCCGCATAAGAAAAATAATATATGCAATTTTACTTTGTTGTCAGCAGAACTTTCAAGATTGTTCCGCCGAAACTCTGTTGTATCTTGAATACTACAAGCTGTTTTCCCCTTGAGTATGCAAGAACAGTATCAGCACCTGCAACAAAAAGCTCTTTTTCCCAGCCATTTTTTTTCATATACTTTTCAAAAAATGATATAAGCTTTGGAGTAGAAGCCTTACCTGTATAAACCAGATATGCTCTGACTAATCCCTTGTTTTCATAAACCATAGACAGATCATCTTTTCTTGTGAAGTTTGACGGTATTGGGAACACATAATCACCAATTCTCTCTGTGAAAGGTTGTAGCTTGGCAGGTTCTTTTGAGAATGTATCTTTTGTGGAAACTGTGCAACCGGAAATAAACAAAGCTATAGACAAAAGTATTAAGACAGACAGGTATTTAAAGACTTTCATTTTCTGCTCCCCAGATTGAGTTATAAGGGAGGGTGACGGGACTTGAACCCGCGACCCCAAGGGCCACAACCTTGTGCTCTGCCAGCTGAGCTACACCCTCCATAAGAGGCTAATATTATATGATTGTTTACCCTTTTTTTCAAGGTTTAGTATATAAAGTCAAACCTACATTTTTCTTTTTCATAATCCCTTTCTGTCCATTTAATACCTTTTGCCCCTTCCATCTCCTTTACAAAACCTTCAATAAATCCCCAACCTGCCCAGCATACACAGTGTTCTGTAGGTTTGAGGCTGTTTCTTTCAAGTATCTCATAAAAAACACAGCTACATATGTAAGCAAATTTTTTATCTTTTTCTATCCTTTTTGCAAAGCCGAACTCATAAAGGGCATTTTCAAGAATACTTTCCCACTGCTGAGGGGGATTTTCATTCATCAAAGATCTGGCAAGCTCTCTTCCTAACTGCCTCATTG
>JALTAS010000028.1 GCA_027058925.1 Persephonella sp. | reverse complement strand
ATCCAGTACATCAAGAAGTTTCGGAATGTCCTCAGGGTCATTTTGGAGATCTCCATCCATTGTTATTATTATTTCCCCCCTCGCAGTTTCAAAACCTGCGGACATAGCAGCAGTCTGGCCAAAATTCTTCCTGAAATTCACTCCGACCACGTGAGGATCCTTCAGGGAGAGCTCTTTTATTATCTTCCAGGATCTGTCTGTTGACCCATCATTGACCAAAATAATCTCGTAACTTTTGTTTATTTCCTCAAGAACTTTTTTCAGTTTTTCATAAAGGATAGGGAGGTTTTCCTCCTCGTTGTAAATTGGTATAACAACCGATAAATCTATTCTTTCCATCTTACTCCTTTATTTTCTCGTAAATTTAACAATCCCTCTTAAACCAAGGGGTTTTAAATTTTTTCTGTAAAACCTTGATGCTTCCCTATACTCCTTGAAATACCCTATTATAACAGAATAAACAGGGGTTCCATCAACAATTTCTTCTTTGATCTCAGGATTAAATCCTTTCAGCTTTAATTTTTCAGATATATCAAGGGCTTTTTTCTGATCGGTAAATCTGCCTAATAAAACATAAAATCTGATATTTGGCTTTATTACCTTTATCTTTTTTTCTGGAACTGTTTTTTTTGAAACCTGTTGATTCTGGATTTCTTTTTTCTGTTCCTCAGTCGGTTTTATTTTTTCATCTTTTGATTTTTCCTTTTCTTCAGGAACCACTACAGTTTCAATCTTTTCCTCTTTTTTCTGTATATCTTTTTCTGTTTCCTGTATTATCTTTCTGTCTATAAATGAAAGCAGTCTGTTTATCTCTATAAGGAGAAAATCATTATTTCTTGCCAACTTTTTTGCTTTGTGCAGGTACTCCTTTGCCTTCTCATAATCTTTAAGGTGTAAGTAAACTTTTGAAAGACCGATGTTAATAAGAGGGCTGACCAGACCTTTGTCTTTTGCCGTTAGATAAACAGATAAAGCATCCTGATATCTTTCTTGATCAAGATAAAGATTACCTAAAGATATATAAGCGGGCAGTAAAAATGCATTGTAAGATATGGCTTTTTTCAGATACTCCTCGTAAAGCTTAAGATTTCCCATATGATCATATATAAGAGCTATGTTGTAGTATGCTATATCTTTTTTCATATATGATGGATTTTCAGCGGCTTTTTTAAAATACCACAGAGCTTTGTCATACTTTTTCTGTTTTGCCAGTAAAGCACCAAGATTTGTGTATGTTTCTGCTCTGTCTGGATTTTTCTCTATGGCTTTTAAAAAGAAATCCTTTGCTTTTTCTAACTCTCCAACATTACTGTATGCTATTCCAACGGCATTTAATATCTCAGGATCTTCAGGAGATATTTTGTAAGCCTTGTTCAGGTAATAAAGAGCCTGTGAGTTATTACCTGAGTTCAGATAAGAAAGACCTATCTTGTAATAGTATTCTGAGTTTTGGGGTAGTTTTTCTTCCTGAACCTTTGGAGCACATGAAAACATCATAATTATCAAAAATCCTACAGCAGCGGTTATAACCTTATTCATTCCCTACCCTTGTTTATATTTAATTCCTCAACCTTTTTATGAACTGTGTTTCTGTGTATACCAAGATATTTTGATGCTTCAGAAATATTACCTTTAGTGTATTTCAAAACCTCTTCAATTACAACCTTTTCCACATCCTCAACAATTTTTGTGTATATATTTTTCTTTCCTTTTGTAAACATCTCAGAAACTTCTTTTCTTATACTTTCTTTCCATCCAGAAAAGGATGTTTTTCCACCTTTTACTTGAGCCTGTATAAGATCTGGAGTGATCGGTCTTTCTCTGTATATCGCAATAAGCTTATTTACAAGATTTTTAAGCTCTCTAATATTTCCTGGAAATTCATAATCCATAAGAAACTTTACAGCTTCCTGTGTAAACCCACCTTTTTTCAATCTGTGGATTTTTAATGCCTGCTTTGTAAACAGCTCAATAAGTTCCGGTATATCTTCCTTCCTTTCCCTGAGGGGTGGAAGGTTAATCTCAATAACAGAAAGTCTGTAGAATAGATCTTCTCTGAATTTATTTTCTGCTACTAACTTTACAAGATTTCTATTTGTTGCTGCTATCACCCTTACATCCACTTTTATGCTTCTTGTTGAACCAACTGGTGATACCTCCATCTCCTGAAGAACTCTCAGTAGCTTTCCCTGTGCCTCAAGGGGAAGTTCGCTTATCTCATCAAGGAATATAGTTCCTCCATCTGCTGCCTGAAACTTTCCCTGCCTGCTTCTGTCAGCTCCTGTAAAAGCCCCTTTCTCATAACCAAAAAGCTCGGATTCTATTAAACCTGAAGGTATCGCCGCACAGTTTATAGGAATAAATGGCCTGTCTGATCTATTGCTGTAGCTGTGTATAAGTTTGGCTACAACCTCTTTCCCGGTCCCGCTTTCTCCTGTAATTAATACAGGCTGGTTGCTTGCACTTGCTCTACCTACTATTTTGAAAACATCTTTCATTGATGGGCTTTTACCTATTATATCGGTCTCTGAGGAATCTGAGACCATTTTTGCAGAAAAGATCTCTTTTATCTCTTTTACAACCTTTCTTATTTTACTTATATCAAAGGGCTTTGGTATATAATCAAAAGCCCCTAATTTCATGGCCTCAATAAGATAACTATATTCATCATGTCCTGATATCATAACAACATACGGCCGGTTTTCAAGGGCAACTATAGATCTTAAAATATCAAGACCGTTTGAGTCTTGAAGAGAAATATCAAGGAAAACTATTTCTGGTTTTTTTCTGTTTATTATCTGTAATGCATCCATTCCTGACTCATAGGTCTCAACTTGAAGCCCTTCTTTTTTAAGTATTTTCTGCATAACATTTCTTATAGTTCTTTCGTCATCAAAAACCAAAGCCTTCATTTTTAGCTCCTTTCAGGTATAGGCAGTAATATCTCAAATGTTGCATCTCCTATATATCTTAATATTCCGTTGTGCTCTTTAACTATTTTATATGAAGAGGAAAGACCTATACCCATACCTTTTTTCTTTGTTGAGATAAATGGAATGAAAAGTCTGTCAATAAATTCTTCAGGAACTCCTTTTCCTGAATCTTTTATCCTTATGAATACTTTGTTTCCTTTAGGGGAATAAATTTTGTCCCAGGATATTCCTGTCTGTATAATGATTTTCCCTTTTCCATTTATGGCTTCAACACCATTTCTTAATATGTTTATAAATACCCTGTTCATGTAATCAGGATCTATCAAAAGATCGGGAAGACTTGGGTCGTAAACCCTTTCAAAAATTATCTCAGGACATTGGTTTTCAGTAGTTTTTATAGCATCATCAAGAACTTTGTGTATGTTTATGTAACTTTTTGATAATTTGATAGGTTTTGTAAGGAGGACTATCTCATTTATCATCTTCTCTATCCTTTTTGTCTCATACAGAATATCTTCTACAAGCTCTTTATCCTGTATGTCCTCTTTAAGAAGCTGGGCAGCCCCTTTTATTCCTCCCACAGGTCCTTTCATGTCGTGGAAAACAGATGAAAGGAGCTTTGAAACAGTTATTATCAGTCCTTCCTTTTTGGATAACTCCTCAAGCTCAATAAATCTGGTTATGTCTCTTATAAGAAGTGTTAAACCTTTTTTTTCATATGGGAAGGCATCTATAAGGAATCTGCTTTTTTTTATCTCTTTAAATATACCTTTTACAGACATCCCTTTTTTTGTGAACTCAAAACTGAAAGGATGATTTATGAGTTCATTAAACTGTTTATTCCCAAGCTGGGACTTTAGTATGTACCCAGCCTGGTTCATATAAATAATGTTGCCTTCTTCTGAGACTACTACTACAGGATCCTCTATACTTTCTAAAATTTTTTCAAATTTTTCCATCTATTTCCGGTCTTGTATGTTTATAAACTCATCTTCTTTTACAGCTTCCTGAACATTCTGGGATATTCTGTATGCACAGAAGGAAGGACCACACATTGAGCAGAATTTCGCAGATTTATACCCTTCCTGAGGTAGGGTTTCGTCATGGTATTTTCTTGCTGTTTCAGGATCTATAGCCAGCTCAAACTGTTTTTCCCAGTCAAACTCATATCTTGCTTTTGACATTGCATCGTCCCACTCTTTTGCTCCGGGTCTTTTTCTTGCAAGATCTGCAGCGTGTGCCGCTATTTTGTACGCAATCAATCCCTGTTTGACATCTTCTGGATTTGGAAGTCCCAGATGTTCTTTAGGGGTTACGTAGCATAACATTGAGGCACCATACCACCCTGCCATCGCTGCACCGATTGCAGATGCGATATGATCATAACCGGGGGCTATATCTGTTACCAGTGGACCAAGCACGTAAAATGGGGCTTCGTGGCATAATTCCATCTCTTTTTTGATATTCATCTCTATCTGATCCATTGGAACATGTCCTGGACCTTCAATCATTACCTGTACACCATGTTTCCAAGCTTTCTTAGTTAGCTCACCTAATACTTTTAGTTCTGCAAATTGTGCTTCGTCAGAAGCGTCATTTATACAGCCGGGTCTTAATCCATCACCAAGTGAAAATGTTACATCGTATTTTTTGAAGATCTGGCATATTTTGTCAAAATTTGTGTAGAGGGGGTTCTGTTTGCCGTGTATAGTCATCCATTCTGCCATTATTGAGCCACCACGGGAAACTATTCCCATAAGTCTGTGGTTTACCATAGGGAGAAACTCTTTTAAGACGCCGGCGTGTATTGTCATATAATCAACACCTTGTTGAGCCTGATGCTCAATCATGTCAAGTATATCCTGTTCTGTAAGATTTTCTATAGATCTTACCTCCTGAACAGCTTGATATATGGGAACTGTTCCTATTGGGACAGGAGATTCATTTATGATGGCCTCTCTTATCTCGTCAATATTACCTCCAGTAGAAAGATCCATCACAGTGTCAGCACCGTATTTGAGAGCTATCCTGAGTTTTTCAAGCTCTGTTTCCACGTCAGACACAACAGCAGAATTACCGATATTTGCATTTACTTTACATTTTGCAGCTATCCCGATTGCCATAGGTTCTAAGGAGTAATGATTTATATTTGATGGAATTACCATTCTTCCTCTTGCTACTTCCTGTCTTACAAGCTCAGGTGATATCATTTCCCTTTGTGCAACAAATTCCATTTCAGGAGTTATTACTCCCTCCCTTGCATAATCCATCTGTGTTTTTCCGTAGGTGGAACTCCTTTTTACCCTGTATTTACTCATATTTTAACCTCCTTCTTGATCCCATTTTAGATAATCCTTCTAACATTTTTACCCCTGCGTAAAAATGAAAATTCTCATAATTCTGGAAAAATCCTAAATAAATATATACCTAACAGATATATTATTCCACAGGTTTATAAACAGCTCCATCTGGTCTTAAGATGCTTTCAACTATATTTATCTTTATTTCCTTTTGAAATCCAAATAGTTTATTTTCATAAATCTTTATTTTTTTTAATATTATCTTTTTCTTAATATATTTTATCTTTTTAAGTGTTATATTATGTATATAATGTTTT